>CAYXPO010000057.1:0-13247 GCA_964466925.1 uncultured Nitrospirales bacterium | reverse complement strand
GTTAATTGCTGCCGCGTCGCGCTTGCCCGCCCGTCAACTGGAAGCACAGGCGGATTCTTTTGAAAAGGAGGGCGGATTTACCGAACGCCTCTATGCCCGGCGCCAAACCAAGAGAAGAAACCGATAAATTGATTTTGGCGCCGAGTGTGATTTCTATGGCACCAGTTGCTTCTCCTTGAGAAACCCTGCAACCGCCTGCGCGATAACCCGGTTCCCGGCGGGGTTGGGGTGGAAGTCCACCGGCGCGAGATGCAGCACCTTGCCCGGCTCGTTGCGAAACGCGGGGAGCAGATTGAGGAAGGGGATATCCAGTTTGGCGCAGGCGGCTTCGAGCATTCCGCCCAAGGGGAACTTCCGTTCCGGCAAATATATCTCGGCGTAATCAGGATAATAGGCCAGCGCCAAGCGGAGGTGATGCTCCTTGCAATAGGCGTTCACCTGTTCAAGGCAATAAATATAATTATCAACGACCTGGAGTTGTTTCTCGTTGAACTGTTCGTAGTAGGCAATGCCGTCATACCGTTTTGAAAGGTATTCAAGATAGTGATGGGCATTCTCCACAAAGTGATCCCCGCCCGGAATGGAATAGCGGGAATCCTTTTCCTCCGGGGTCAGCATGGCGCGGTTGTGCCGGTATTTTTCAAACCGCATGCGCAGGCTGCGGTCCAAAATCAGTTCCCCGAGCGCCGTCCGGCCAAACAGCAGCCATTCGCTGCGTTCCACGGGTTCCGCGGCAAGCAAACCTTCCTTCAATAGTTCCGTCCGGTCTTTTCCGCGCAATTCCTCGATGTCATTGGACACAAAGGTCAACACCACCACATCCGGCTGGAGCGGCATGCAAAAACGCCGAAGCATTTCGAACTCGATGTCAATGGCGGACCAGCCCCGCCCCGCATTCACCACGTCCACCTTTTTCCCTTCCCCGCGCAGGATTTGCTCCAGTTGATACGGGTAGGTGTTTTCATTTTCGACGTAGAATCCATCCGTGATGGAATCGCCCAACGCAACGATGCGGCAGATACCGGCGGGTTTGGGCACCGCAATTTCCGGACCCCGGAATCCCAGCGAATTGGTGGTGATGCTATAGGGGATGGGGGTCCAGAGCAGATACATGGTGGCATTGGGCCGGTAGAGGCTGGTGTTGCCCACGGGCCGGATGTCGTACATGCCGCGCGGCAGCCCGAAACCTGCGCGCAACACGCCCTCGGCGAGGAGCAACACCGCGAGGGTCGTCACGCCCAGGTACAGCACATAAGCCAGCACGCGTTTTACCATGGCATGATTGTACACGTTTTTTCGCGCGGATGGGAGAACGCCGGAAACCGCGCTCAGGCGCCGGTGTGGCCGAAACCGCCCTCGCCGCGCGCGGTGGATTCCAGGGTGTCCACGAGATTCCAGGCGGCGTGCAGCACCGGCGCAATCACCAGTTGCGCGATGCGGTCGCCCCGCCGCACCACAAACGGTTCATGCCCCAGGTTGATCAGGATCACGCGGATTTCGCCCCTGTAGTCGGCGTCAATTGTTCCCGGCGTATTCACCATGGTGATGCCGTGTTTGATGGCGAGGCCGCTGCGGGGGCGCACTTGGGCTTCCACGCCCGGCGGCAATGCCATGCGCAGGCCCGTGGGCACCAGAACGCGATCCCCGGGCGCGAGCGTAATGGCCTCCGGCACCGCGGCCCGCACATCCATTCCGGAGGCGTGCTCGGTTTCATAGGCGGGCAGGGGCAGGTCTTCGCATCCCGGTTCGCGTGTAATGGCCACGGTTATTTCCGGGTTCATAGCGGTATCCGATCCAGGGTATGCCCATTGGTGGGCCCGAGCACCACCACGGCGCATTTTTCGGGGATAAAGGTGTTTTGCGCCATGCGTTGAACATCCCCGGCGGTCACGGCGTCCACGTTTTGGATGATTTCGTCCACCGTCAATATGCGCCCGTAATACATCATGCATTTGGCCATCCGCGACATCCGGGTGGAGGTGTTTTCCATCGCCATCAACAGGTTGCCCTTGATTTGCTCGCGGTTCATGCCGAGTTCTTCTTCGCTCAGGCGTTCTTCCCGGATGCGGCGCAATTCCTCGAACACCAGGTCCATCACATGCTGAAAATTCTGCGGGGCCACGGCGGCGTAAAGGCCGAGCATCCCTGTGAGGCGGTGGAAGGAATGAAACGTGTAGATGGCGTAGGCCAGACCTTCATCTTCGCGGATGCGCTCGAAGAGGCGCGACGTGGAGCCTCCGCCCAGCACGCTGCTGAGCAGGTCGCAGGCATACCGTTCCCGATCGCACAAGGTGGGGCCGGGAAATCCCAAGCACACATGGGCCTGGCCAATATCCCGCGGGAGCAGGTTCACCCCCGCGTGAAAGGAAGGCGGCGCGCCTATCGCCGGAACAGGCCGGGGGGGGAGAGGCTCGAACAGGCCGCAAATCTGTTCTAGGACCGCGTCTTCGTCAAAATTCCCCGCCACGGAGAAATACAGGTTTTCCGGGGCGTACCAGGTGTCATAAAAGGCTTGCATGTGGGCGCGGGTCAGTCCCTCCACGGATTCCGCTCCGCCAAATATGGGCCGGCCCAGGGGGTGGTTCGGCCAATGATATTCCGTGAGCAAATCATGAATGTAATCGTCGGGGGTGTCTTCGATGGTGGCGATTTCCTCGAGGATTACATTGCGTTCTTTTTCCACATCGTTGAACAGCGAATTGTTCACCAAGTCCGCCAGGATTTCGATCCCCGTGTGGATGTGCCGGGAAAGCATTTTCACGTGGAGGCAGGTGTGCTCGCGCGAGGTGAAGGCATTGAGGTGGCCGCCCCGGCCTTCAACCGCCTCCATGATTTGCCGGACCGACCGGTTCTTGGTGCCCTTGAAAAACAGGTGTTCGAGAAAGTGCGCCACGCCCGCTTCGTGCGGCCGCTCATTGGCCGAGCCGCTTTGCACCCACACCCCCGCCGTCGCCGAATGCAAATACGGCAACCGCTCCAACGTGATGGTCATGCCGTTGGGCAGGGTATGAACGGAAATGCCCTCGATATTGCTGAGGTGCGGCACGGGTGCTGGTACTCCTTGTATTGGCGGTATAATACCAAGCGGGCGCCCCCAAACGGAAGCGCCCGCGATGCTTCATTGGCTGGTTTTAATAACGCCCGCGGTCCCGGTCGCGTCCGCCGCGGTCCCGGTCGCGTCCGCCGCGGCCCCGGTCACGCCCGCCATGGCCCCGGTCGCGCCCGCCGCGGTCTCCGCCGCGCCCGCCGCGGTCCCCGCCGCGCCCGCCGCGATCATTCTGCTGCACCGCGGAGGCGTCCACGCGGCCCAGTTCCACGTCGGCCTGGACCTTCGACAGGTTCACCCGGCCCATCTTGTCAATTTCGATCACTTTGACGTCCACTTCGTCGCCGATATCCACCACGTCCGTGACCTCATTGACCCGGTTGGGCGCCAGTTCCGAAATGTGGATCAGCCCTTCCTTGTTGCCCAGGACGGTGCAGAACGCGCCGAAATTCATGATGCGCGTGATGTTGCCGTGATAAATCTTGCCGACTTCGACTTCCGCCGTAATCTCGCGAATCATTTCGAGCGCGGCATCGGCCCCGGCCTGGTCCACCGCCGCCACTTTCACCGAACCGTCGTCTTCGATTTCGATCTCGGTGTTGGTGCGCGATTGAATCTCGCGGATGACCTTTCCGCCCGGTCCGATGACTTCGCGAATCTTGTCCGGGTCAATCTTGATGGTGTAGATGCGCGGCGCATACGGTGAAATTTCCGGACGCGGCTCCGGCAGCGCTTCCAGCATCTTGCCCAGGATAAATTCGCGGCCCGCGCGCGCTTGCTCCAGCGCTTGCTGCATCACTTCGCGCGCGATGCCCTTGATTTTGGTGTCCATCTGAAACGCGGTGATGCCGTTCTTGGAGCCGCAGACCTTGAAGTCCATGTCGCCCAGGTGGTCCTCGTCGCCGAGAATGTCGCTGAGCACGCGGACTTCGTCGCCTTCCTTAATCAGGCCCATGGCGATGCCGGCCACCGGATCGCTGATCGGCACGCCCGCGTCCATCATGCTGAGCGTTCCGCCGCACACCGTCGCCATCGAGCTCGAACCGTTGCTTTCCGTGATGTCCGACACGATGCGGACGGTGTAGGGGAATTCCTGGTCGTCTTCGGGGTCCGGCGTGCCGTCGCCTTCGCCCGTGAAGGGCAGCACCGCGTACAGCGCGCGTTCGGCCAGCTTGCCATGGCCCACTTCGCGGCGGCCCGGGCCGGATATGCGCCGGACTTCGCCCACGGACCACGACGGGAAATTGTAGTGCAGGAAAAAGCGGCGGAAGGCCTCGCCGGTGAGTTCATCCAACCGTTGTTCATCGCGGCCCGTGCCCAGCGTGGTGGTTACCAGGGCCTGGGTTTCGCCGCGGGTGAACAGGGCGGAGCCGTGCGCGCGCGGCAGCACGCCCACTTCAATGGTGATCGGGCGGATTTCGTCCAGGGCGCGCCCGTCAATGCGGCGGTTGGTCTTGACGACCCGCGTGCGCAGCAGGCGCTTCTCAAGTTCATCCAGCGCCGCGAAGACAAGACTTTCCTTCGCGGCAAAGGTTTCTTCGCCGTATTTTCCGAGCAAGGCTTCCAGCACTTCTTCCTTGAGGGCGACGATGGCGTCATGCCGCGCCTGCTTGCTGATAATGGACAGGGCTTCGTCCATGCGGGCGCCCGCCAGCGCCTCCACGTCCGCCGTGACTTCCGGATCGGACTTCGGCGGCTCCACGGGCATCTTCTCGACGCCGCAGCGTTTCCGCAGTTCCTCGATGGTCTCCACGATTTTCTTAATATGCTCGTGACCGAATTCGAGGGCGTCCAGCATCAATGCTTCGGATACTTCGTAGGCCTGGCCTTCCACCATGCAGATGGCATCGCGGGTGCCGGCCATCACAATGTTAATCTCGCTGTCTTTGATGGTCTCAATGGACGGATTGACCACATACTGATTGTCAATATAGCCCACCCGCACCGCGCCAATCGGTTCCAACAGCGGAATCTTGGAGATGTGCAGCGCGGCGGAAGCGGCGTTGATGGACAGTACGTCCGGGTCGTGCACGTTGTCCGCCGACAATACGGTCTGGCAAACCTGCACTTCGTTGTAAAAGGTCTTGGGAAACAACGGCCGCAAGGGGCGGTCCGTCAGCCGGCACACCAGGATTTCGCGTTCGGAGGGGCGGGATTCGCGCCGGAAAAAGTTTCCGGGAATCTGGCCCACCGAGTAAAATTTCTCCCGGTAATCCACCGTGAGCGGGAAAAAGCCCTGGCCGGGTTTGGGGTCGGGGTCGGTGCACACGGCGGACAACACCATGGTGTCGCCGCAGCGGCAAATGACCGCGCCGTGCGCCTGCTTGGCGATGCGGCCGGTCTCAAACACGATTTCGTCTGTGCCGATAAGCACGGAGAGTCGTTCCATCATTTCATTTTTACTCCCCTGGGAATGGAACGGCTCTCACATCGTTCCACGTCCTTCATGGTTGTTCTTGCTTCGTTCTGTATTCAACTGGCGAAGGCCCAAAATGGGCGGGGCGGCTTGCGCCGCCCCGGCTTCGTTATTTTCTCAGGCCCAATTCGCTGATAATCGCGCGGTAACGTTCGATGTTGATCCGCCGCAGGTAGTTCAGCAGGTTGCGGCGCTGGCCGACCATCCGGAGCAGCCCGCGCCGGCCCGCAAAGTCCTTCTTGTGGACCTTGAAATGCTCCGTGAGGTGGTTGATCCGTTCGGTCAACAACGCAATCTGGACTTCGGTTGAGCCGGTGTCCGCGTCGCCTTTGCCGAACTTCTTGATGATGTCCTGTTTCTCGTCTTTCTTCAGTGGCATAATGCGTTCCTTCGGTTATTCACCCGCCGCCCAGTGCGCCGCCCACTGGTAGCGCGCGTCCGAGCCGTGGGTAACAATTGCGTGGTCCATTTCAACCGGCGCAGCCGCAGCAGCAACCGCAACCGCCATTCTCTGGTTTGTCGGTCAACGCGGCCAACCCCGGAAGGATTTTCCCTTCCAGCATTTCCAAGGCCGCGCCGCCGCCCGTGGATACGTGCGACATCTTGTCGCTCAGCTTGAATTTCTTCACCGCCGCCGCGGAATCGCCGCCGCCAATCACGCTGACCACATCGCTGTTGGCCAGCGCTTCGGCGATGGCTTGCGATCCTTTGGCGAAATTCGGCATCTCGAACGCGCCCACCGGGCCGTTCCATACCACCGTTTTCGCCTTGCGGATGGCGTCACAATACGCGTCTGCGGCCTTCGGGCCGATATCCAAGCCCATCCAGCCTTTTTCCATCCCGTCCGCCGGCACGACTTTGATATTGGCGTCATTATCGAATTTATCCGCCACGACCACGTCTTCCGGCAACAAAATGGAAACGCCCTTCTCCTTGGCTTTCTCGAGGGCTTTCTTGGCCACTTCGATGCCTTCTTCATCCAGCAGCGAATCGCCGATTTCCAATCCCTGCGCCTTCATGAACGTGAACATCATGGCGCCGCCGATCAGGAGGCTGTCCACCAGGTTCAGGAGATTGTCAATGATGAGGATTTTATCCCCCACCTTTTTCCCGCCGAGAATCGCCACCAGCGGGCGCTCCGGGTTTTCCAGCACCTTCAGGAAATAATCCATTTCCTTCGCCACCAGGAAGCCCGCCGCGCACGGGGACATGAACTTGCACACGCCCTCGGTGGACGCATGCGCCCGGTGCACCGTGCCAAACGCGTCGCTGACATACACGTCGCCCAGCTTCGCCAATTGCGCGCTGAGTTCGGGATCGTTCTTTTCCTCGCCTTTTTCAAAGCGGGTGTTTTCCAGCAGGATGATGTCGCCGGGCTGCATGGCGGCCACCGCCGCCTCCACTTCCGGCCCCACCACCTGATCCAGCTTTGTGACGTTGCCGCCCACCAGGGCGCGCAGGCAATCCGCCACCGGGTCCATTTTCAGCTTTTTCAAGCCTTCCATGTCTCCCGCCTTGATGAAGTCCTTGGGGCGGCCCAGGTGCGACATCAGGATCAACTTGCCGCCTTTTTCGCGGACGTAGTTGATGCTCTTCAGCGCGGCCCGGATGCGCTTGTCGTCGCGCACCGTGCCGTCCTCGTTCTGCGGCACATTGAAATCCACGCGCATCAATACGCGCTTGCCCGCCAGATCGAGGTCTTCTATGCTCAGTTTTTTCATGGCCTGTTCCTTGCCCGACGCGGCATTATTTGCCCGCCATCATTTTGAACAGATCGACGCAACGGTTGGAATAACCCCACTCATTGTCGTACCAGGACACGACCTTGACGAAATTGCTCTTCTTGTCCATGACTGCGGTGGACAGCGCGTCAAACACGCTGGAATGGGGGTTGCCGATGACGTCGCAGGACACGATGGGATCGGCACAATATTGCAACACGCCCTTCAGGGGGCCTTCCGCCGCCGCCTTGATCGCCGCGTTGATTTCTTCCGCCGTCACGTCTTTGTCCAGTTCCGCCACCAGGTCCACCACCGAACCGTCAATCACGGGGACGCGCATGGCCATGCCGTCCAGTTTCCCCGCCAGCGCCGGCAACACCTTGCCAACCGCGCGGGCCGCGCCGGTGGTCGTCGGAATAATGGCCGCGGCCGCCGCGCGGGCACGGCGCAAATCCTTGTGCGGCATGTCCAACACTTTCTGGTCATTGGTATAGGCATGCACGGTGGTCATCAGGCCGCGCTTGATCCCGAAATTCTCATGCAGGACCTTCGCCACCGGCGCCAGGCAGTTTGTCGTGCAGCTCGCATTCGAGACAATCTGATCCGTCGGCTTCAGGGTTTCGCAATTCACGCCCACCACGATGATCGCGTCCACGGCGTCCTTCGGCGGCACGCTCAACAGAACCTTCTTCGCCCCCGCTTCAATATGCTGCATGCAATCCGCCTTGGTCGTGAAGCGGCCGGTGGATTCCAATACCAGTTCCACGCCCAACGCGCCCCACGGCAACGCGGACGGCGTCTTTTCCGCCAGCACCTTAACCGCTTTTCCGTCAACGACAATCGTGTCGTCCTTCGCTTCCACGGTGCCCTTGTACGGACCGCTCACGCTGTCGTATTTCAGCAAATGGGCCAGCGTTTTGGCGTCGGTCAGGTCGTTGATGGCCACCACCTCGAAATCCTTGTTTCCTTGGAGAATCTTGAATACATTGCGTCCAATACGCCCAAAACCGTTAATCCCAATCTTTGTAGCCATCGTTCGCTCCTTTCACTGTTGCGTTCGTTGCTGCTTTTCCCGCAGCTTTTTATGCTTAAACTCTTCTCCGGGCGCGGCACATTCCTTGACCCGGCGCCTTAACATAGAACCCTCCCCGTCACACAGCGCGGCACGGGAAGTACATCCGATTGGATAGGGTAGACGTGTATCAGAGGGTAAAGTACTGCTTACCAGCACTTGCGCCCCAACCTGCTTCGTAGGGCGCTTCTAACCTATTTCACAATCACCGCGAAGTATGGCATATTCCCCCCAGGGAAGTCAATTCGCCCGGGAATACTTTTCCGGGGGAAGACTCTGGCAGAAAGGGTTTATTGATTTTTCGCTTAATAATCAATACCCTTTTACGCAGGTGTCAACACATATGGTCTGCGAACATCCTGTTATTGTGGATTCTCAAAAGGATTGGAGGGCAAAAAGCAATGGAGGTTGAGCAATGAAAATCAACCAATGCGATATAGAGAACTTCACGGTTTTCGACAGGCAACGTTTTGAGTTTTGCGATGGGATCAATGTGGTCATCGGCGCCAACGGAACAGGGAAGTCACATCTGCTGAAGCTATTGTATGTCTTGACAAAGTGTTCGGCCATTGGCAAATTAGGTGTGACTCATAAGAACGAAAAATCAGTATCCCATTCCCCTGCTACTCTGGCAGGTATTTTCAAGCCGGAAAATGGCGACGTACGCACGTTAAAGCGGAAGCAAAAAGAAAGCTCTATCTCTGAAATATCGATTATTGCCGGCTCGGAAACACACAGCGTTAGAGTGTGTGGCAATATGAAAGATGGCGATACGTACATTGGCGACATATCTTCCCACAGTGTTGACAATAATGCGATATTTATCCCCCCGAATGAGGTGTTGGCCATTTATCCCGGTTTCGCTGCTTCCTATGAAAAACGTGAGTTGGCTTTTGATCAAACCTATTATGATCTCTGCAAAGCGCTGTCGGCGGCGCCTTTGAAAGTAAAACACATTGTTTTTTCCCGATTGGTTCCTATATTTGAAGATATTCTGCAAGGAAAGGTTGTTCAGAAAGGAGATAGATTTTATGTTCAGAAAAAAAAGGCCGAGAAATTGCTGGAAGCCCATTTGCTGGCCGAGGGACATCGTAAAATAGCCACCATTGTTCACCTTATCAATAATGGGGCCATAGACAAACAGACGATATTGTTCTGGGACGAGCCGGAGGCAAACCTAAATCCCATATTGATCAAGCATATTGCTCTATTCCTGCGGGAATTGGCCAGAATCGGAATTCAGGTTTTCATCGCAACGCATGACTATCTGTTAACCGGTGAACTTTCGCTCGCGGTGGAATATCACACACAACCAGAAGTTCCTATTCGTTTTTTCGCCATGAGCCGAAACGGGGATAATCCTGTTGAGGTTCAATCTGGGAATACCTTGGCCGATCTTCAGAATAACCCAATTCTGGACGAGTTTGCGGCACACTATACACGGGAACAGGATGCGGCAATTCAGTTAATGAAAGGGTAAGTACACAATGAGTGCGTTTACGGAAGGGGACTTGCATCTTTCTTTTGGTTCTTCTTGGAGGGTTCTGAAATATGACGCAGAAAGTTCATTTTACAGAGCCCAACTTTGCACACGGGTTGATTCCACAAAAGCCGTTGATTTCTTGTGCCTGTGCGAAAATACACCTTTGTTAATGCTGGAAGTGAAGGATTTCAGCCGTGCTGTTCCTCCCCGTATCCAATTCGACGAGGTTCCCGTGGTTGTTGCTCAAAAAGTGCGGGATACACTCGCGGGAATCGTGGGAGGCTCACACAAGGCCGGCGGAACAGAGCGTGCAATATTTCAGGATTCGTTCAGGAAGCTTGCATCTCCCCCGCACGTGATCTATCTCTTTCAAGACTTGGCAACGCCAACCAGGCAGATTCCGGAGCGTACAGCAAACAAAAGGGATGTTATACATAAGAAGCTCAAAGCCAACCTCAAATGGTTAACGTCTCACGTGTTGGTTGTTGGATTGGCCGATTACACTTCGGCGATCAATGAATTAACTATTCGGAAAGTGGATGAAGCCAACAATAATCACCGTTGATATCCCCCTATCCAATCAGACCTTTCACATACGCCGCATCCCGCTCCAACACCTGAACCCGCTCTTCTCCCTTCGGATACTTGCCAAGGGATTCATCCTCAATGCACATATCGCCCCGGTAGCCCGCCTCCCGCAGGATATCCAGCACCACCGCATGGTCCACATCGCCTTCGTCCAACGGCGAGACATAGGTTTCATAGTCCCAGCCCGCCGTGCGTGTTTTTTCCCGAACCTCTTTCGGATAGCGGATATTTTTGAGATGTGTATGCTTGGCATAGGGCGCCAGCACGCGCAAAATACCGTAGACTTCCGACAGGGGATATCCCCGCCAGTAAAAATTGCCGGTGTCCAGCGTGGAACCCAGCCGGCCGGAATCCACCTGCTGAAACACATTCAACAAAAAAGCCGGATTGTTCCCCTGGAACCCGTGATTCTCAATCCCCATGGCCACCGAGAGCCCCGACGTGCGCCGAAGCACCTCCCGCAACCCCTCCGAAAACAATTGAACCCGTTCCCCGAAGGTCAATTCGAGTTCCCGCGCCATCGCTGAATCAATGCGGATATTGTCCATACCCAGGAGTGAGGCCAGTTCCAGGGCGCGCACCATCCAGCAAATATTCTCCTCCGGGTCCCCCGCGCTGAAATCACAGGCTGTCAGGAAGCTGGCGGGGCGGATATCCAGGTTGTCCAAATGCTTGCGGTACGCCACGGCGTCTTCATCGGTATTCAGCAGGATTTTTTCCCGCGAATGCAGCGTACACACTTCAAACGACCGGGAAAGCTCGATTTCCACCGCGCTGATGCCCAGATGGCGCAATCCCTCATACGGCGTGGGGAAATTGTCAATGATCATACAGTCCCGAATCGAACAATACATGACGTTCTTCCTCCGTTCCGTGAACTTCCGCCCAAAGTCTAATCGTAACGGTTCCTATTCTTCAAACCGGCAAAAACAGACACCATGATGGGCGGCGCGTACTTGCGGAAGAGGCGTAAAAGAAGGAGATTACACGGACCCACACGGACCCACACCGGCCAGTACGGATGTTTTTTGGGGTTATCCCCGCCGGGTGGCCAGAATCACGTATTCACGGGTGCGAAACGCCAGATATTCTGTTTCATTCAAAGGACCGAGGCTCACGCGTCCACCCTGAATGCATCCACTACCGTCCAAGGGGATTGTGGCGGGATCATCCGCCACCAGCGCCGAACACCCCCGCGCTTCCAAGCCCGAAGCATCCACCAACCGCACCGCCTCATACGTCGTGAAAAAACGGATATGCCGGCGCTTCAATAGCCCCTCCTCCTCCAACGCCCAACGCCCCTCCACCAATCCTATAACCGTTTTGTAATATTGGAGATTGGGAACCGTCACCACCATCAGCCCCTGCGGCGACAAGACCCCGGCCAGCCGCTCCAACACCGGTTTTGGGTCCCGAAGCCGCGGCAGCAAATCTTCGCAGATAATGCAATCAAAATATCCGTCCGGAAAGGCGAGTTCCAGCGTCTGCCAATCCCCCTGAATAACTGTATTCGCCGAAGACTCCGCCAGCGCGGCCTCCTCCGCGGCCTCCACCACGGCCACCACCTCCGCACCCCGATCTTTCAGCGCCTGACACCTCGCCCCGTTCAACCGCCCCATCTCCAAGATACGCCCCGCCGAACGCGGTATATATCCAAGCAACCGTTCCGTATTTTCCATATTTTCCATGACCACACCACCTATCCGGTTATACCAACCCCGCCATCATACCAGAAACCCGCTCCATTGCATCGTTCGTAAACCCATCTCTACCCCGAAGGTCGAGCCAGCATTCTTGTCATGCCGTGTTCGACCCCTTCAGGGTCGACGCAAGAAGGGATCTACTATCCACAGGTTTCACCTGCGGCTACTCAAATTCGACTCCTTCGGAGTCCGATAACCTTCAGGTTCATCGAATTCGCATCGACACAATCTCCCCGAAGGGGAGCAATTTGGATAGCCGGGGGTCGAGTCCACGAGACCCCAGGAAGAGGTAATTCCTTGTTTCCGGTGTTCCCACCCCGCAGGGGTGGCATTTGATTAGCCGGGGGGCGAGTCCACGAGACCCCCGGAAGAGGTAATTCCTTGTTTCCAGTGTTCCCACCCCGCAGGGGTGGAATTTGATTAGCCGGGGGTCGAGTCCCCGAGACCCCCGGAAACATTGCCCCACCCCGTAGATCATCAACCCTGAAAGGGTTGAACAACAACAAGACATCCCCGCACTTGCGAATTTTTCTCATTTCACCTATAGTGGCCCAGGAAATGCAGTACCAGGAGTTAACACCCATGCCTGAAGTACAGCCAGCGGCAACACCCGCCGCCCCACCGCACCATGTTCCCAAAAGCATCCTTTTGCGCGTGTGGAAACAGGAATTCCAAAACCGCTTTTTCATCGTCGAGACCCTCCTCACCATCCTGTTCCTCCTCATCGCCATCCGCCTCTGCGCCTACGTCATGATTTATATCGAGGTGCGCAAGGGCGTTGTGCTCCCCGATCCCATACTCGCCGGGTTTAAACCCTACAACCTGCGCTGGCCCATCTTCGCCATCCTCTGGACCACCATGCTCTTCACCGTTTATCACCTCCTCCACTACCCCCGCTTTTTCATCATTGCCCTCCAGGCCGGCGGCATCCTCCTCATCTTCCGCACCATCGCCCTGGGCCTCGTTCCCCTCGAACCCATGCGCTCCATCATCCCCCTGCACGACCCCATCGTCGAGAGCCTCGGCGCCGGAAAACTCATCATCAAAGACCTCTTCTTTTCCGGACACACCGCCACCATGACCCTCTGCGTCCTCGCCTCACGCCGTTTTGCCTGGAAAATGGTCTGTCTCGCCAGCACCATCGCCGTCGCCCTCGGCGTCATCCTCCAGCACGTCCACTACAGCGGCGACGTCTACGCCGCCCCCTTCTTCGCCTAC
>CAYXPO010000056.1:0-13252 GCA_964466925.1 uncultured Nitrospirales bacterium | reverse complement strand
TGTGGACAATGCAAGTTCGTATTGGGACATCAATATTTTAAATAATGCCTCTGCGAGTATAGGAACGGGTGTGACAGAACTGACCGTCGGCAACTCCTTGTTGATAGGAGGCACTTCCACGCTCTATTTAAGGGGTGTGACGCACATCACCGCTGCGAATATCACTGTGGAGACGGGCGCGGCGATCTCTGCGGATGGTTTAGGGTATGCGAAAGGTGAAGGACCGGGGGCTGCTACTACATATCTCATGGGAGGAAGTCATGGTGGAGTGGGAGGCTTGGGTGGGGCACCGACGTATGATTCAGCAGTAGCGCCGGTGGATATGGGGAGCGGCGGTTTGGCCGGTACGGGCGGCGGCGCCATTCGGATGAATGTTTCTGGAACCCTTACCATTGATGGGGTAGTTTCCGCCAATGGCTCCTTTGGCGATGGCCAAGGCGCCGGTGCGGGCGGGAGTATTTATCTTATAGCAGGAACATTTACAGGAACAGGTAGCATGCAAGCGAATGGAGGAAATACAACCTGCTGGGGGTGTAGCGATAGAGGCGGTGGCGGTGGCGGGCGCATAGCGGTTCATTATTTGTCGAGCACATTTTCTGGCAATGCCATGGTGAATGGGGGCTCCTATGGTAGTAAACCCAACGGTACTGCCGGCACAATGAAGTGGTTTCATTGGATACCGATTTTAACGGACCAGACACTCGAGGGGGTTGTGGATCAGGGCGTGGAGACGGTGTATGTGCTGGATTGGCCGGGCGGAGACGGGATGGGGTTGGCAAGGGTAACACCCGTTGAAACGCCGGTGTCGTGGAGCTTGCTCGGACGCTATGATATTCCGCCTATAGAGGGGGATACGCAATGGACGGGCGTGGGGCCCACCATAGGCGAACCGGCGGCGCATGAATTGCTCGTTCCAATGTCCACGGCGGGGCGGTATTTTTTCAATCCGCGATACACGGGGGGAACGGGCACCCCGCATTTCAGTATTTCTTTTATTAACATCGGTGCGCATTATGCCGCGCCCATGCCGCTGGGCAACGCGGGCAACGCGGGATTGTTCACCGCGCATATTTATGCGTCAGGCGTTAGCCCGCACGTGCGGGTGTTTTTGCGCAGCGATGCCAAAACGGATGTTTGTGAGGGCGCCATCAGCAACATTACCCAAACAGGATTTGATGCGACCTTTAATCTTACCGATATTGAGGCGGGTGTATTGGACGTGGTAATTCTCTGGCCGGACGGAACGGAGACGGTGATCGTAAATGGCCTGACAGTTACGGACGAGACGAATACTATCTGGTATGTGGACCATGAAAACACCGGCACGGAGGACGGCTTGTCCTGGGCCACGGCATTCAAAACCATTCAACCCGCCATTGATGCGGCCTCGGCGGCGGGCGGCGGTGAAGTGTGGGTGGCGGAAGGAACATATAACGAAGCGCGAACCCACGTGGATGGTTCCCTGGAGATGAAAGCAGGGGTGTATCTCTATGGCGGGTTCCTCGGCATCGCAACGTCGGGCGGACTGGAAACGGAGCGTTCACAGCGTGATTGGAACACACACCTCACCACCATTGATGGTTCCGTGGCGCGGGGCGGGGCGGCGGCCTATCATGTGGTTGTGGGGGCTAACAATGCCATCCTCGACGGGTTTACGGTTACGGGGGGCAATGCCTCCGGCGGGGATACGGCAACAGGGCGCGGCGGCGGTTTATATAATCCAGCGGTATCCCCCACCGTGGTGAATTGCACTTTCACGAACAACACGGCGTCCCATGCGGGCGGCGGCCTTCAGAATAGCAGTTCAAGCGCGGTGATGGAAAATTGCACGTTTGCAAACAATACGGGGAAATACGGCGGCGGGGTCGAAAATGAGGGGGGCCAGTTGCCCACATTTCGCGCTTGCACCTTTACCTTGAACACTGGCACGCAAGTGGGCGGGGGGATGCACATTGCCGGCAACAAGGTGGTGTTAACGGACTGTGTTTTCACTGCAAACACGGCCCCTTCCGGCGGCGGCATCTATTGCTATACCGAGGTGGGATCCTCGGCGGATGAAACAGAGGTCACGCTTACAGGCTGCACGTTCCAGGAAAACACCGCCCCCACCGGAGATGGCGGGGGCGTACATATAGGAAACCGCAACGGCAGCGTCACGGCAGTTTTATCCAACTGTGTGTTTGCGGGAAATTCCTCTGTTACCGGCGGCGGCATTTACAGCGTGGGCGCCACCACCCACGGAACGAATACCTGGCTCACGCTGAAAGGATGCACGTTCCGGGGGAATACCGCCACCACGGGCGGGGGGGTATTCAGTCACACGCTGTGCCAAACCAATGCGGAAAATTGCCTTTTCGTGAACAATCTGGCCAATGGCAACGGCGGCGGAATTGTGGACATGGAAGACGCCGCAACATTCACCAACTGCACGTTCTTCCGCAACACCGCGCTGGGGCAAGGCGGCGCCCTGCATGTTTCCCTCTGCACCCCCCGCCTGATCAACAGCATTTTTTGGAACGACACTCCACAGGCGATCAACGGCGGTGCCGACGTGACCTACTCGGATGTTGAGTTTGGATACCCCGGAACGGGCAATCTCAATGTGGCTCCTCAATTTGTAAACGCCAATGCCGAAGATTTTCATCTTGTGGATACGTCTCCCTGCATCAACACCGGAACCAACGACGGCGCGCCCCTGGCGGACATCGAGGGGAATCCCCGGCCCGTGGACGGAAAAACCGATATGGGCGCGTATGAATATCAAGGCGGAGAGGGCGGGGGATATTATTGCTGTCCCACGGAAGGCACTGAAGATGGTTTCTGTGTTGGCCCGGGAACCGATCACTCCTGCGGACATTCCGCCGACTACAATCCTTTGGATCGTCAGATCAGCGTGCGGGAGCTCATTCGCGTGGCGCAATTCCACAATTCCGGCGGTTTTCATTGTGACGCGGGCACGGAAGACGGATTCGCGCCGGGCGCGGGCGATACCACCTGTGCAGCACATTCCAGCGACTACAATCCGCAAGACTGGCGGATTAGCGCCAGCGAACTGCTCCGCCTCAAGCAATTTCACGATGCAGGAACCGATCCCACGGCCCCCGGGGATAGCGCCAGTTCGGGCACCAGTGTCACGCATACCGTACCGACCAGTTATTACGTGCCTGGAACCACCTTCAACGTTGAGGTGGAACTGCGCTATGACTTTCCGGAAGCGGCCACCGGCATGGCGTTTGTGGAAACCCTGCCGGACGGATGGTCGTATCAAGGCATTCTTTCCGGGGATGCCCCCGATGTAACCCCCGCCGTGGGTGCCACGGGGAATATTGCCTTCGCGAAATTGTTCTCGCCATCCGCACCCTGGAAATTTGCCTATACCGTCCTTGTCCCGGCCGGGGAAACCGCAACACAACGGGAATTCTGGGGGCAGTTTTTTCTCCGGACCAACGGGCCGGAATATCGAACCGGCGTGGGGCAAATAGCCGTTTCAATTGAACCAGAACCCGAAGGGGAAGGCGCGGTGGAAGGCGCGGAATGCGGGACGTGGGACGGCTGCGCCACGGCCTGTCTGGGCGCGCCCAACACCGACAATGACCGCGATGGCCTCACGGCCTGTGTCGAGGAATGCCTGTGTACGGATGACGGCACGGCGGACACGGACGACGACGGCATGCCGGACCGCTTTGAACTCCAGAACAACCTGGACCCCACCGTGAATGATGCCGCCGAGGATACGGACCGGGACGGCATTCCTAATCTGGACGAGTATTTACAGGGGACCTCGCCGAGTAATCCCGGCAGCCCGTACAGCAGCGGCGTGTTTTATGTGGGCCCGAACGGCGTGGATGCGGCGGGGCATGGAACACTCGCCTTGCCTTGGGCGACCATCGGGTATGCGATGAACCAAGTGAGCCCGGGTCCCGCGGGCGGTGCACGGATCATTCTGCTGGAGGGCGCCTACGGGGAAAATGTGATTTTGAAGCCCCGCGTGGCGCTGGCGGGGGAGGCGGACGGCGCGGTGCGGCTCATCGGTAGTGTGACCGGCGCGGCGGGCAGCGCACTGGAACACCTCATGCTCGAAGCGGGCCAGGGTGTCGAATACCTGTTGGACATGAACGACGTGGCGATGCGGGTGACCGGTGTGACCTTTGTGGGCACCGGCGTGGAGACCGGCCTCCTGGTGGACGGCGCGGCTCCGGTCAATTCCGTGATCGAGCAATGCACCTTCACCGATTTGTCGGTGGGCATTGATATCGGCCAGGAGATTCCCTCCATCCGCCGGAACGTGTTCCAGGATATCAGCACCTCCGCGATCATCGTGCGCGCCACCGAAGCCCCCGTTACCGGCGGCTCTTTGGGCCAAGTGGGCGATGCGCAGGTGGGCTGCAACACCTTTGCCGTAAGCATCGCGGGACCCGCCGTGGTGAATGAACGCGGCGGCACCTTGAAAATGGAACAAAATGACTGGGGCACGAATGATGCCAATGCCATCGCGGCGCGGATTGAAGGCCCGGCGGATTTCGAGCCGTTCCTGGCGATGGGCGGCGGCATTTTGGCGGGCGCGGTGTATTGCACGGTATGGGACGCGGCAACGCAGGCGGCCGTAAATAATGCATCGGTGTCCCTGGGCACCTACGGCCCGGTGACCCAGAGCGTCCGGGGCGTGTATGCGTTTCCCGCGGTGCCTCAGGGACTCTATACCGCCACCGCCGAAGCGCCCGGTTACCAGGCATACACACAGGCCGTGAATGTGCCGCCGGGCCAATCCGCGTCCGTATTGGCCGCATTGGTTCCGGAAACAGAAGGCGCCGTAGAAGGACAGGCCGAAGGTGAAAACGAAGGCGAGGGGGAAGGCGAACCCCCGAACGACTGCAACTGCTCCAATCCCCAAAAGACCCTGCCCAGCAAGTCCGAACTCTTCCTCGGCGCGCTGACCGTGCTCACCCTGCTGATTTCCCGCCGGTATTACCGCATGGAGGAATGAACACAGCGAACGAATTGGCTGAACTTTTTTGGAATCTTTATAAGTGTGTTATGATTTGCTGAGATTTGTCACATGCTTGGGAGTTTGGCAGGGGTTAAAAATGTGAATGGGAGAATCTGTTATGGGCCGGAATCGTATTCCTTCAAATTGGGCGTTCATTCTGTTTCTCGTCCTGGCAATATGTGCCACATTCGCTTGGGCGCAGGATGTGGATATCAATGTAAACACCTCCTCGCCGGACAATAAACAATCCATCATTACGGACGGGTTCGTGATTACGGCGGAGGCGGGCCAGGTGTGGTATGTGGACTTGGACAATACCAGTTCCGGAAATGGGCTGTCATGGAATACGGCCTTCCAGACGATCCAAGAAGGCATTGACGCGGCATTTGCGGCGGGCGGCGGCGAAGTATGGGTGGGTGAAGGCGTCTATATCGAACAGCGTCCGCATCCGGAGGGGGCGCTGGAGATGAAAGCGGGCGTTGATCTCTACAGCGGGTTCATCGGCATCACGGGCGGCGGGGGCGGCTTCGAAACAGAACGCAGCCAGCGGGATTGGACCACACATTATGCCACCATTAACGGTTCCGTGGCCCGGGGCGGTTCCGCAGCGTATCACGTGGTGGTGGGGGCCAGTAATACCACGCTGGATGGCTTTCGCATCACCGGTGGGAACGCGGACAACGGAAATGGCGCCCCCAACTGGCCGCAGGACTGCGGCGGTGGCATGTGCAATACCTCGGTGTCAGGATTGATGGTAGTAAACTGTAATTTCGTGGATAACTACGCCTCTGTGGACGGAGGGTGCGTATTCAATGGCTCGGCCACCGAAGTCACGTTCCAAAACTGCATTTTTCAAACCGGACGATGCGGATCAGGCGGTGGCGGCGGAGTGGCAGACCAATGGTCCTCCCAAGTGGCGGTGCGGGAGTGCCTGTTCGCCAATAACGTGGCGGGGATTGGCTGTGGCGGGGGAATGTTCACTCTCACCGGTTCTAATGACACGGTGGTAAACAGCTATTTTGTGGGCAACCGCGCGGCGGTGGGCGGCGCGATGGCTGCGGAATCCACCGGTGTTCTGTGGGTCACCAATTGTACCACCTATCAGAATACCTCCTCTTGGGGACAGGGCGGCGCGCTGGGCGTGCGGGGCACAGGCACGGGCTCGGCCGTCAACTGCATTTTCTGGAACGATTCTTCACCGGAAGTGGCCTTGGCTGCGGGTGGAATCACTTATTCTGATGTTCAAGGCGGATTCGCGGGAACCGGCAACATCAATCTTGATCCGTTGTTCGCCGATGTGACGGGCTTCAATTTCCGTCTGCAAGCGGGATCGCCCTGCATTGATACCGGCACGGCGAATGGCGCACCGCTCCTCGACAATAGCAATTTTACACGCCCGAATGACATCCCGGGTATCGGCGAGGATGGGGCCGGCACAGGATTTGACATGGGGGCATTCGAATACTATGCCCCTGCGGAAGGCGAAGATGAAGGACAACCCGAAGGGGAAGGCGCGGCGTGCGGGACGTGGGACGGCTGTGCCACGGCCTGTCTGGGCGCGCCCAACACCGACAATGACCGCGATGGCCTCACGGCCTGTGTCGAGGAATGCCTGTGTACGGATGACGGCACGGCGGACACGGACGACGACGGCATGCCGGACCGCTTTGAACTCCAGAACAACCTGGACCCCACCGTGAATGATGCCGCCGAGGATACGGACCGGGACGGCATTCCTAATCTGGACGAGTATTTACAGGGGACCTCGCCGAGTAATCCCGGCAGCCCGTACAGCAGCGGCGTGTTTTATGTGGGCCCGAACGGCGTGGATGCGGCGGGGCATGGAACACTCGCCTTGCCTTGGGCGACCATCGGGTATGCGATGAACCAAGTGAGCCCGGGTCCCGCGGGCGGTGCACGGATCATTCTGCTGGAGGGCGCCTACGGGGAAAATGTGATTTTGAAGCCCCGCGTGGCGCTGGCGGGGGAGGCGGACGGCGCGGTGCGGCTCATCGGTAGTGTGACCGGCGCGGCGGGCAGCGCACTGGAACACCTCATGCTCGAAGCGGGCCAGGGTGTCGAATACCTGTTGGACATGAACGACGTGGCGATGCGGGTGACCGGTGTGACCTTTGTGGGCACCGGCGTGGAGACCGGCCTCCTGGTGGACGGCGCGGCTCCGGTCAATTCCGTGATCGAGCAATGCACCTTCACCGATTTGTCGGTGGGCATTGATATCGGCCAGGAGATTCCCTCCATCCGCCGGAACGTGTTCCAGGATATCAGCACCTCCGCGATCATCGTGCGCGCCACCGAAGCCCCCGTTACCGGCGGCTCTTTGGGCCAAGTGGGCGATGCGCAGGTGGGCTGCAACACCTTTGCCGTAAGCATCGCGGGACCCGCCGTGGTGAATGAACGCGGCGGCACCTTGAAAATGGAACAAAATGACTGGGGCACGAATGATGCCAATGCCATCGCGGCGCGGATTGAAGGCCCGGCGGATTTCGAGCCGTTCCTGGCGATGGGCGGCGGCATTTTGGCGGGCGCGGTGTATTGCACGGTATGGGACGCGGCAACGCAGGCGGCCGTAAATAATGCATCGGTGTCCCTGGGCACCTACGGCCCGGTGACCCAGAGCGTCCGGGGCGTGTATGCGTTTCCCGCGGTGCCTCAGGGACTCTATACCGCCACCGCCGAAGCGCCCGGTTACCAGGCATACACACAGGCCGTGAATGTGCCGCCGGGCCAATCCGCGTCCGTATTGGCCGCATTGGTTCCGGAAACAGAAGGCGCCGTAGAAGGACAGGCCGAAGGTGAAAACGAAGGCGAGGGGGAAGGCGAACCCCCGAACGACTGCAACTGCTCCAATCCCCAAAAGACCCTGCCCAGCAAGTCCGAACTCTTCCTCGGCGCGCTGACCGTGCTCACCCTGCTGATTTCCCGCCGGTATTACCGCATGGAGGAATAGACAAAAAACTTGCAAGCAGCGCTTACATTCACACGCCCGGTTGATGATTCAGCCGGGCGTTTTGGTTTGCGCACGGATAGAAACGGATTGGAATTTATTCCTGCCGGGGAATGTTGTGAAAAACAGCAGAAGTTGAATCCTTGAAAGGAGGATAAAACGATGATGACCAGTCTGAAATCCTTGTTGGGATATCGGTTGCAAGCCCAGGATGGACCTCTGGGAAACGTATATGATTTTCATTTCGACAATGGCACCTGGCGCATCCGCCACATGGCCGCCGAACTCCACGCCCATGTGCCCTGGCCCAAAGTACTGATTGACCGCGAACAATTGGGCGCGGCGGACTGGGTGAACCGTTCGGTGGTGGTCCGTTTGGGACGCGAGGAAATCCGGCATGCCCCCCGCATCAGCCGCGATCCGCCGTTGTACCGGCGGCTCGAAGAGCAGAAAGCCGGTTTCTACATGTGGGCGGCCCATTGGACCCCGTACAGCGGGATGCCGGAGCCTGAATGGAAGGAAGGCCCCATTGGCCACGTAGAATTGCGCAGCCTGCGGCATCTCTTGGGCGGCTACAGGGTTGTGTCACACGAGGGAGAACTCCTCGGCTGCCCCACGGATTTCCTCGCGGATGACGATGACTGGCGGATTCAGCTGATGGTGATCGAACGCGAAGGGGTGAAAGAGCAAGTTGCCCTGCCCGTGGACATCATCACCCATGTGCTCTATCCCGCGCATCGCATGGAGGTGAATGTGGACGCGGACCAGCTCTTCGATGCGCCGCGGCATGACACGCTGCAGTTGCGAAACCCGCATTATTGCGGAGAAGTCCGGGCGCATTTCCAGCAAAAAAATCACAGCATGCAGCCCGCATAACGGCTTTGAACATGAACAAGGGCAGCCGTGGTGTTAACGCGGCCGCCCGCTTTTTACTTGGGGGGATGTG
Source organism: uncultured Nitrospirales bacterium (assembly GCA_964466925.1). GTDB lineage: Bacteria > Hydrogenedentota > Hydrogenedentia > Hydrogenedentales > CAILVY01 > CAILVY01. The sequence goes on along the minus strand of CAYXPO010000056.1, from coordinate 4,354 downwards.
AAGTATTTTTGGCGCCTTTGGGGCGTCAAAAAGATTCGCCCGTTTCAGACCGTCTTCACGATCCGGTTTTCGACGCGGAGGCGGCCCTCGGCGAAAAGCTGGATGGCGCGCGGATAGAGTTCGCGTTCTTTCGCCTGCACACGCTCGGCGAGGGAGTCCGGGGTGTCGTCCGGCAACACCGGCACGGCTTCCTGCAAAATGATGGGGCCGTGATCATAATGCTCATCAACGAAATGCACGGTGGCCCCGCTCACTTTCGCGCCATAGGCCAGCACGGCCTCATGCACGTGATGCCCGTACATGCCCTTGCCGCAAAACGCGGGGATCAACGCGGGATGCACATTCATGATGCGGTGCGTAAAATCCGGCGGCACTTCCAACAGCGACATGAACCCCGCCAAGACCGTCAAATCCGCGTTGTACTTCCGCACCTCGTCCCAAATGGCCCGGGAAAACGCCGCGGTGTCGGGATACTGTTTGAACGGCAGCGCGATGGCGGGGATGCCGTGGTTCCGGGCGCGTTCCAGCCCATAGGCATTGGCGCGGGAAGAAATCACACACACCACTTCGGCATCCAGCTTCCCCTGATCAATATGTTCGATGATGTTTTGCAGCGTGGTGCCGCTGCCGGACAAAAGCACCGCCAACCGGATCGCCATGGTTTTCTCCTATGAAAAATACGCGGTAGACAAAAGATATCCTCGCTCCCGCGGCATGCCGCATGGATTCTACCATCAACCGGCTATTGGTTAACAAATTAACAGAAAGATTTCAAGGGTGCTTTCAAGGGGCGATTTTGCGGGCGCTGGGCTTTTTTCAAGCCCCGCCCAAAACGAAGTGCCCGCCGGGAACTGAACTGGCATCACGGTGTCATTGGCGCGATGCGGAAGCCCTGCCGGAATGTCCCCGGCCACGGCAACTTGACGTATTCCTGTCCAGGGATTACGATGGGCGGCGGAGGCTTTGGAACAATATGGAACTGTCTCGGGAGTCCATGCGCGCCGCAGTGCCCGCGCGGCCGGAAGAAGGGCATAAGGGAACGTTCGGTCATCTGCTGGTGTTGGCGGGATCGCGCGGATTCACGGGCGCGGCCAAATTGGTGTGTGAAGCGGCGGGGCGTTCGGGTGTGGGCTTGGTTACGGCGGGCATCCCGTATCCGCTCGCGGATATTCTGGCCACATCGCTGACCGAAGCCATGACCCTGCGCCTGCCCGCCACCGAAGAAGAAAGTTTCGCGCCGTCCGCCGTGGATCCCGCCCTCAAGTTTGTGCAGGATAAGGACGCGGTGGTGCTGGGGCCGGGGCTGTCGCGGCATCCCGGCACGGAAGCCTTCGTCCACGGGTTTGTATTGCATTGTCCGGTTCCACTCGTAATTGACGCCGACGGTCTCAATGCCCTCAGCGAACAACGCACGGTAATGAGTAAAATTCCTTCGCCCTGCATACTGACCCCGCATCCCGGCGAAATGGCGCGCCTCCTGGACACGAGTTCGGGAAAGGTGCAGTCGAACCGGGAGGCCGCCGCGAAACAACTGGCGAAGACAAGCGGCTGCGTGGTGACGCTGAAGGGGCACCGCACCGTGATTGCCGGTCCGGAGGGACAATGCGCGATCAACACCACGGGCAATAATGGATTGGGCACAGGCGGCACAGGCGACGTGCTCGCGGGGCTGATCGGCGGAATGCTTGCCCAAGGCATGTCCGCATTCGAGGCCGCCTGCCTGGGGGTGTATCTCCATGGATTAGCCGGTGACATCGCGGCGGAACGCTTCACCCAGCGTGGCATGATCGCCAGTGATGTGATCCGCGCCATTCCGGACGCCTGGCGGACGCTGGAGTGTTGACCTCGTGAAATTGGTGCGTGATATTGGCGAATTCGGACTGATCCAGCGCGTGGCCCGCATGCTACCGGGAACGGAATCGGCGGTTGTGGGCATCGGCGATGACTGCGCCGTGGTCAAGTCCGGCGGCACAACGCTGCTGGTGTCCTGCGACGCCTCCATCGAAGACGTGCATTTTAGGCGAAACTTGGCCGCCCCGGAAGACATCGGATGGAAGACGATGGCCTCCGCAATCAGCGATATCGCGGCGATGGGCGGTCAACCGCGCTTCGCCCTGATCACGCTGGCGTGTCCTGGGGATACTGAAACGGACTTTGTAGACCGCTTGTATCACGGTTTCACAACGGTGGCCCGGCGTTTCGGCGTGGCGATTGTGGGCGGTGACACCACGCGATCTCCTTCAGGCATCGTCATGGATGTCATGGTGCTGGGTGAACCGGTGGAAGACCGGTATCTGCTTCGCCGCGGCGCGCAGTGCGGCGACGTTCTCGCGGTCACGGGCTATCCGGGACGTTCCGCGGCGGGCCTGCTGGCCCTGGAACGCGGCCTCCCGGCATGTCCGCTCATCCCCGCGCATCTGTTTCCTGTGCCGCGGGTGGAAGAAGGAAAGTGGTTCGCGCGCCAGGCGGGCGTGCATGCCCTGATCGATCTCAGCGACGGCCTGGTTCAGGATGCGGGGCATATCGCGGAACAGAGCGGGCTCGGTCTTGACATCGCGCCGGAACGCGTGCCCATCGCACCGGAACTCGACGCCTATAAAGACACCTTGGGAATAGATCCGCGCGATCTGGCGCTGGGCGGCGGTGAAGACTACGAGCTGATTCTGGCGATGGACCCCGCGCGCGCAAACGAAATTCAGCAGGCGTTTCAGGAGCGCTTTTTCCAGCCCCTGTCTATCGTTGGCCATTTCACCGGGCTTTCACACGGGCTGTGTGCAGGGGGAGAACCCATTTCGCCCAAGGGATTTGAGCATTTCCGGAAATGAAGACGCGCTGGGAAGAATTCCATAAAATGAGGCGTTATGCGCCGGTATTTTGCATATACCATTCGACGGTGTGTTTCAAGCCTTCTTCAAAGGGTGTTTTGGCCTTGAAGCCGAAACAGCGTTCCGCCTTGCTGGTATCCAGGCAGCGCCGGGGCTGTCCGTTCGGCTTGGTGGTGTCCCAGACGATTCCGCCGGAGAACCCGCACAGCCGCGCAATGATCTGCGCAAGGTCTTTTATGGAAATTTCCATGCCGGAACCCAGATTCACCGGTTCCGGCTCGTTATAGTGCTCCGCCGCCAGCACAAGGCCGTCCGCCGCATCGTCCCTATATAAAAATTCGCGGGTCGCGGAACCGTCGCCCCAACAGACAATTTCTTCCGCGCCTTCGCGCAAGGCATCCACGCATTTTTTGATCAGCGCCGGGATGACATGCGAATTCGCCGGGTTAAAATTGTCCCCCGGGCCGTACAAGTTCACCGGCAGGAGATTGATGGCGTTGTAGCCATACTGTTGGCGGTAGGCCTGGGCCTGCACAATCAACATCTTTTTGGCGAGTCCATACGGCGCGTTCGTCTCTTCAGGGTACCCAGTCCAGAGGTCTTCCTCCTTGAATGGCACGGGCGTGAATTTGGGATACGAACAGATGGTGCCGGCCGCCACGAACTTCTCGACGCCCGCGCGGCGCGCTTCTTCCAGCAATTGCACGCCCATGATGATGTTGTCGTAGAAATACGTGCCGGGATTCGCCATGTTGCCGCCGATGCCGCCCACCACCGCCGCGAGATGGATAATCAGGTTGGGCCGCGTATCCGCCAGCAGGCGCCGTATCGCCGCGAGATCGCGCAGATCGCACTCCTTGGACCGCGGCACAAAAACGTGTTTACACCCTTGCGCGCGGATTTTGTCCGTCACGCACGAACCCAAAAATCCCGCGCCGCCGGTGACCACCACCCGCCGGTCTTCCCAGAATGTACGCATGGCCTGCCTCCTTCACCACGTAATGGATTTGCCCGTGGCCTTTTCCCGCTCGGCCTGTTTCAGATCGCTGTCCACCATCAACCGGGCCAACTCCCGGAAACTTACCTTGGGCTGCCATCCCAGCACTTTCTTGGCCTTGCCGGGATCGCCAATCAACACGTCCACTTCCGTCGGGCGGTAGTACCGGGGATCAATTTCCACATGCTCTTCCCAGTTCAGACCCAGATACGAAAACACCTCCTCGATGAACTCGCGCACCGAATGGGTTTCGCCCGTGGCAATCACATAGTCATCGGGTCGGTCCTGCTGGAGGATCAGCCACATGGCCTCGACATAATCCTTCGCATACCCCCAGTCGCGCTTCGCGTCCAGGTTGCCCAGATACAGCTTGTCCTGCAAACCGAGTTTGATGCGGGTGGCCGCGCGCGTGATTTTGCGCGTCACAAAGGTTTCGCCGCGGCGGGGAGATTCATGATTGAACAAAATGCCGTTGCAGGCAAACAGGTCATAGGCCTCGCGGTAATTCACCGTCGCCCAATACGCGAAGACC
>CAYXPO010000055.1:0-13276 GCA_964466925.1 uncultured Nitrospirales bacterium | reverse complement strand
ATATTTGGAATCCGAGCGCCGGATGAAGACGGCGATTGCGGACGCCTACGCAAAGGGGTATTTGGGCAAGAACATTCTGGGTTCGGGCTACAGCCTCGAACTGTACGTGCATATGAGCGGAGGACGGTATATCTGCGGCGAGGAAACCGCGCTGCTGAACGCCCTGGAAGGCAAACGCGGAAACCCGCGCACGAAGCCGCCGTTCCCGCAAACGAGCGGGCTGTGGGGCAAGCCGAGCATCGTCAATAACGTCGAGACCCTGTGCAATCTGCCGGGGATCATTGCGAAGGGTCCGGAGTGGTTCAAGGGCCTGAGCAAGACGGCGAATGGCGGAACCAAACTGATTGGCGTGAGCGGCAAGGTCAAAAATCCGGGGTTGTGGGAATTGCCCTTGGGCGTGACCTTCCGCGAGGTGATTTTCGGGCTTGCGGGCGGGATGCGTGACGGGCTTTCGCTGCGCGGGATTATCCCGGGCGGCGCCTCGACGGATTATTTAACCGAAGAGCATTTGGACGTGCAGATGGATTATGAAGCCGTGGCGAAGGCGGGAAGCCGCCTGGGCACCGGGACCATGATTCTGATGGATAACAAGACGTGCCCGGTGGGCATGGTGCATAATTTGATCACCTTCTTCGCGCACGAGTCGTGCGGTTGGTGCACGCCGTGCCGGGAAGGCCTGCCGTGGGCGGAGAAAACCTTGCGCGCGATTGAGCGCGGCGAAGGGGTGATGGAGGATTTGGAGGTGCTGGAACGGTTGGTGCAGGATTTGGGGCCGGGCATGACCTTTTGCGCGCTGGCGCCGGGGGCGGTGGCGCCCTTGGGCAGCGGGCTGAAATATTTCCGGAACGATTTTGAACGGCATATCCGCGAGCAGCGGTGTCCGTGGAAATAGCGGTGTGAAGCATGGCGACCATTTACATTGACAACCAAGCCTATGAAGTGAAGGACGGGCAGAACCTGCTGCAGGCGTGCCTGTCGCTGGGCTTCAACGTGCCCTACTTCTGCTGGCATCCCGCGCTGCAAAGCGTCGGGGCGTGCCGACAGTGCGCCGTGAAACAGTTCCAGAACGAAACCGACACCGTGGGCAAGATCGTGATGGCGTGCATGACGCCCGCCACGAACGGGACGCGCATTTCGATAGACGACGCGGACGCCCAGGCGTTCCGCGCGCGCATGATCGAGTTGTACATGACGAATCACCCGCACGATTGCCCGGTGTGCGATGAAGGCGGGGAGTGCCATCTTCAGGACATGACGGTGATGAGCGGGCACAATTACCGTTCGTACCGGTTTACCAAGCGGACGTACAACAATCAGAATCTCGGACCGTTCATCCATCATGAGATGAACCGCTGCATTCAGTGCTACCGCTGCACGCGGTTTTACAATAATTATGCGGGCGGGCGCGATTTCGGGCCGTTCGCCTCGCACAATCACGTGTTTTTCGGGCGGCACGAGGAGGGGGCGCTGGAGAGCGAGTTCAGCGGGAATCTGGTGGAGATTTGCCCGACCGGCGTGTTCACGGACAAGACCTTCAAGCAGCATCACAGCCGCGCATGGGACCTCCAGACCGCGCCGTCGGTATGCGTGCATTGCGGGTTGGGCTGCAATGTGACGCCGGGCGAGCGGTACGGGGAATTGCGGCGTATCCGGAACCGGTACAACGGCGAAGTGAACGGCTATTTCCTGTGCGACCGGGGCCGGTTCGGATATGAATTTGTGAACGCCGCAACGCGCGTACGCGAGCCTTTGCTGCGGGACAGAGACAGCCACGAATTGAAGGCCGTGTCGAAGAAAGACGCGTTGGCGCATGTGCGGGGAATACTGCGCGCAGGGAAAGTCATTGGGATTGGGTCGCCGCGCGCTTCAATGGAATCGAATTATGCCTTGCGCGCGATGGCGGGACCTGACAGGTTTTACATGGGAATGGCGAAGCCGGAACATGCGTTGCTCGGGACGATGCTCGACATGATGCGGCACACCCCGGCGCGCGTGCCGTCATTGCGCGAGATTGGCGAGGCGGATGCGGTGCTGGTGCTGGGCGAGGATGTGACGAATGCCGCGCCCATGATGGCGTTGCAAGTCTATCAGGCGCTGTACCGCGCCATGCTGCCCGAAGCGGCCAAAGCCGGCATTCCGGACTGGAATGACGCGCCCGCGCGTGAGTTCATACAGAACCGGCGCGGCTTTTTGGCGGTGGCCGCCCCTGCGGACACGAAACTGGACGCCTTTGCGGCGGTGACGCATCATGGAGCACCTGACGAGGTGGCGCGGCTGGGCTTTGCGATTGCGCAAGCGCTTGATGGGACCGCGCCATCCGTGGAAGGGCTTTCGGAGGAGGTGCGGGGCATGGCGCAGGCCATCGCGGAAGGGTTAAAGAAGGCGAAGCGGCCACTGGTGATTACCGGGCCTTCGTGCGGAAGTGAAGGTGTTCTTAAAGGCGCCTTTAATGTGGCTGCGGCGCTGGGCAAGCAGGGCGCGGATGCGGCCCTGAGTTTTGTAATGCCCGAATGCAACAGTGTGGGTGCGGGGCTGCTGGGCGGCGGAACGCTGGAAGATGCCGTGGCGGCGGTGGAATCGGGCGCGGCGGATACCGTGGTGATTTTGGAGAACAATCTGTACCGGCGCGCGGAACGGGGGCTGGTGGATCGGCTGCTGGCCGGCGCGAAGCATGTTGTAGTGCTTGATCACACGCGGAACGCAGTGCTGGAGCGGGCCGAAGCGGTGTTGCCAGCGGCAACCTTCGCGGAAGGCGATGGGACGCTGGTAAACAACGAAGGGCGCGCGCAACGGTGCATTCAGGTGATGAATCCGCAGGAATTTGTTCAGGAGAGTTGGCGCTGGCTGGGCGAGTTGAACGGGATGCCTTGGAAGACCATAGATGCCTTGCAGGCGGAGTTGGTGCAGGCGCTGCCGGAATTCACGGGGATTGCGGAAGTGGTTCCGGGGGCGGAGACGCGTTTTGCGGGTCAACGCCTGCCGCGGCAGCCCCACCGGTACAGCGGGCGCACGGCAATGCGCGCCAATATCAATGTACATGAGCCGAAGATTGCGGAAGACCCCGATTCGCTGTTTACGTTCTCGATGGAAGGATTCCGGGGCAAGGTGCCGGGATCGGTGATTCCGTCGTATTGGGCGCCGGGCTGGAATTCCGTGCAAGGCCTAAGCAAGTTTCAGGAAGAGGTGGGCGGCGCCTTGTGCGGTGGCGACCCGGGCGTTCGCTTGATCGCCTCGGACAAACAGGCGGGGTATGCAAGCGGGGTACCCGCCATGACTGAAGCGAAAGCCGGAGACCGGTGGGTGGTGGCGTTGCCACATGTGTTTGGGTCGGATGAACTGAGCGCGCTGTCGGCCCCGGTGGCGGAACGCGCGCCGAAGCCGTATGTGGCGCTGAATCCGGCGGATGCCGCCGCGTTGGGTGTGCAGGAAGGCGATATTGTGGAAGTAACCGTGGCGGGCGCGGCGCTGGCGTTGCCGGTGCAGGCGCGGCCCGGATTGGCGGCGGGACTCGTGGGAGTTCCCGCAGGCGTGGTGGAGGTCCCCCCGGCGCGGTTGCCGGCGCGGGGCATGGTGAAAAAACGGATCGAGGGATGATGGGAACCATGTCATCCATGTGGACGGAAATCGGTTGGCCGCTGGTGGTCGTGGCGGGCGTGCTGTTTGTCGTGCTGAATCTCGCCGCCGTGCTCATCTGGCTGGAGCGGCGCCTGTTGGCGCTGTGGCAGGACCGGTATGGCCCGAACCGGGTGGGCATCTTCGGCTTCTTGCAGCCGGTGGCGGACATGGTGAAGATTTTCTTCAAGGAAGACTGGGTGCCGCCGTTCGCGGACAAGGCCACGTTTGTACTGGCCCCGGCGATCATCGTTGTGACGGTGCTGCTGAGTTTCGTGGTGGTCCCGTTTGCGCCGGGTGTGATTGTGACGGATATGAACATCGGCATCCTGTTTTTTCTGGGGATGTCGTCGCTGGGCGTCTACAGCCTGGCATTGGCGGGATGGGCCTCGAACAACAAGTATTCGCTGCTGGGCGGGATGCGGACCACGGCGCAGATGCTGGCCTATGAAGTGTTCATGGGCCTGGCGATGATGGGGGTGGTGATTCAGGCGGGGTCGTTCAGTTTGAATGATATTGTGGAAGCACAACGCGGGCTGTGGTATTGCATCCCGCAATGTGTTGGGCTGGTGGTGTTTTTCATTGCGGGACTGGCGGAGACCCACCGGATTCCGTTCGACTTGCCGGAGGCGGAGAGCGAATTGGTGGCGGGGTTCCATTCCGAGTATTCAGGGATGAAATTCGGCATGTTTTTCGTGGGCGAGTACCTGGGCATCACGCTGATTTCCGCGCTGACGGTGGCGATGTTCTTCGGCGGGTGGCTGGGGCCCTGGCTGCCGCCGGTGGTTTGGTTTGCGATCAAGACCTTCTTTTTGTTGTGCCTGTTCATCCTGATTCGCGCGGCATTGCCCCGGTTCCGGTATGATCAGTTGATAGAAATAGGCTGGAAATACATGCTGCCGCTCTCGCTGGTGAATCTGTTGGTCACCGGCGGCGTGGTATTGGCGATGCGATAGGAAACAGAAACCATGTGGAGTCATCTGAGAACGTTGTGGATCGTGTTCCTGCACACGTTCCAGAAGCGGGTGACGGTCCAGTATCCGGACGTGAAGCCGAAGATTCCGCCGCGCTGGCGCGGGCGGATCGTGCTGAGCCGCGATCCGGACGGCCAGGAGCGCTGCGTGGCATGCTATCTGTGCGCGGTGGCGTGCCCGGTGGGGTGCATCGCATTGCAGGCGACGGAAGACGAGACGGGGCGGCGGTATCCGAAGTTTTTCCGAATCAATTTTTCGCGGTGCATCTTCTGCGGGTTGTGCGAGGAAGCGTGCCCTACGTGCGCGATCCAACTCACGCCCGATTTCGAGATGTGCGAATACAAACGGCAAAACCTGGTGTACGAAAAAGAGCATCTGCTCATCAGCGGGTGCGGCAAGTACCCGGGCTACAACTTTTACAATGTGGCGGGGCTGGCCATCGGCGGCAAGGGCAAAGGCGAAGCGGAAAATGAGACGCCGCCGGTGGATGTGCGCAGCCTGATGTTATAGGCCAGGAAAGGTGACGATGGAATGAACGCGGTCTTTTACATGGCGTCGGCGGTGGCGATGCTCGCCACGGCGCTCGCCATCAGCCGGCGCGAAGCAGTGCATGCGCTGCTGTATCTCATTGTGTCGCTGCTGGCCGTGGCGCTGATGTTTTTCACGCTGGGCGCGCCGTTGATTGCCGCGCTGGAAGTGATTATGTACGCGGGGGCCATCGTGATCTTGTTCATTTTCGTGGTGATGATGCTGAATCTGGGCGAGGCGGCCCGTGCGCAGGAGAACGCGTGGCTGAGTCCGGGCATCTGGCGCGTGCCGGGCCTTCTGGCCCTGTTGCTGGCGGGATTGCTGGTATATGCGTTATTCCAGGAGGACCGGTGGCTGCCGGTGGACCGCCTGGTGGACATCAAAGTGGTGGCAGCGGCATTGTACGGCCCCTATGTGCTGATGGTGGAACTGGCTTCGATTCTATTGCTGGCGGGGTTGGTGGGCGCGTATTACCTGGTATGGCGCGGCCCCATCCGGCGTCCGGGGAGGAGAGACTAATGGCCTCGGTACCGATGGAACATGCACTGATTGTGGCGGGCCTCCTGTTCGCGCTGGGCGTGGCGGGCCTGCTGGTGCGGCGGAACATCCTGCTGATGCTGATGTGCATCGAGATCATGTTCAACGCGGCGGGCTTGGCCTTTATTGCGGCGGGTTCACGCTGGGCGCAGGCGGACGGGCAGGTAATGTTCATCATGATTTTGAGCGTGGCCGCGGCGGAGGTCGCCGTGGGCTTGGCGTTGATTTTGGGATTTTATCATCACTTTAGGACCTTGGACGCGGACGCGGCCGAAGGTATGCGAGGGTAGACATGTACGAGCTGCTATGGTTGGTTCCCGCGTTGCCCCTGCTGGGCTTCCTGGTGCTGGCCGTGTTTGGCATGAGCCTGCCCCGGCGCGTGGTTCCGTTTATCGGCGCGGGCTCGGTGGGGCTGGCGGCGCTGGTAAGCTTTTTGATCGCGTACCGCTTCATCACGGCGCCGCCGGACGGGCATGCGTACACGCAGGCGCTTTGGAGTTGGGTGGATGTGATGGGGTTCACGCCCAAGTTCGCGTTGTATCTGGATGCGCTCTCAATGGTGATGCTCCTGGTGGTGACGGGGGTGGGTTTCCTGATTCACGTCTATGCGGCCGCGTATATGGAAGACGACGAGTGTTTCGCGAAGTTTTTCGCGTACATGAACCTGTTTGTGGCGATGATGCTGATGCTGGTGCTGGGCGACAGCCTAGTGCTGCTGTATTTGGGGTGGGAAGGCGTCGGGTTGTGCAGCTATCTGCTCATCGGGTTCTGGTATAAGAACCCCGCGAACGGGCACGCGGCGATGAAAGCGTTTTTAGTGACGCGCGTGGGTGACACGGCTATGGCGCTGGGGCTGTTCCTGCTGTTCTGGCAATTGGGCACGCTGGACATACAGGCTTTGATGGTGAAGGCGCACGAGCAGTGGGCGGTGGGGTCCGGGATGGCGATTGCGGCGGCGCTGCTTATCCTGGGCGGCGCGGTCGGCAAGTCGGGCCAGTTGCCGTTGCAGGTGTGGCTGCCGGACGCGATGGCGGGGCCTACGCCGGTGAGCGCGCTGATCCACGCGGCAACCATGGTGACGGCGGGTGTGTACTTGGTGGCGCGGACGCATGTGTTGTTTGAACTGGCCCCGCCGGTGCAGTTGCTGGTGGCGTGGGTGGGCGCGTTGACGCTGTTGATTGCCGGATTTGCCGCATTGACGCAGCGGGACATCAAGCGTGTGCTGGCCTACTCGACGATCAGCCAAATTGGGTATATGTTCCTGGCGCTGGGCGTGGGGGCGTATTCGGCGGGCATTTTCCACTTGATGACCCACGCGTTCTTCAAGGCCCTGCTCTTCATGGCGGCGGGCGCGATTATCGTGGCGCTGCACCATGAACAGGACATGTTCAAGATGGGCGGGTTGTACAAGAAACTGCCGTTGGTGTTCGTGACGTTCCTGATCGGCTCGATGTCGCTGGCGGCGCTCCCATTGATTACCTCCGGGTTCTACAGCAAGGATTTGATTCTGTGGGACGTGTGGACCTCGCCGATTGGCGGGAAGGCGTTGTGGGCGGCGGGGTATTTCGGGGCGTTCATCACGGGCATCTACACCACCCGCATGGTGGTGATGACCTTCTTCGGACAAGAAAAAACGCATGTGCATCACAAACCGGGATGGGTCATGACCCTGCCGCTGGTGATTTTGGCAATCTGCGCGACCTTTGGCGGGTTCCTGGAGATTCCGAACAGCATACATCATCTTCCACTATTCACGACGTTCATGCAGTCCGCATTTGGCCACCCGCACGAAGTGGCGCACGAAGCGGAGTCAATGGAGATGGTGTTGCAGATCATCACTGTCATTACAGTGTTCATTGGGATTGGGATCGGAGTGGTGCTGTTCGGGGTGAAGCCGGAACTGGTGAGGGATTTCGTGGCGACGCCGCTCGGCGCAAAACTGCACCGGTTCTCGTTTATCGGACTGGGTTTCGACTGGGTGTATGACAAGGCGCTGATCCAGCCGTTTTTGTGGACGGCGCGGTTTAACAAAAATGATTACATTGATTCGATCTATAACGGGATCGCCGCATTCTGCCGCGGATTGCACTCGCTGCTGAGTGAAACCGAGAGCGGGCATGTGCGGTGGTATTTGATGACGGTAACGGCGGGCGCGGTGATCGCGCTGATGATTGTGGTGCTCTTATGATGCTGATCGCGGTAGTGCTCATTCCGATGATCGCGGGCCTGCTGGCGTGGGCGGCGGGAAAGCATAGCCCGAACGCGCCGCGCTGGATATCGCTGGCGGCCATGGTGATTGATCTGACCATTTTGCTGACCCTATGGAATGGTCAGGAGGCCTTTTCAGTGCTGGCCGCGGGCGGTCCGTGGCTGATGGAAGTGAATCTGCCGTGGATGCCGGGATTGGGCATCGGATTCCATCTTGCCATGGACGGCATCAGCCTGCTGATGCTGATCCTGTCGGCGTTTCTGGGTATTTTGTCGGTCGGATGCTCCTGGACCGAAATCAAGGAAAAAGTGGGCTTTTTCCACTTCAATTTGATGTGGGTGTTGTCCGGCATCATGGGCGTGTTCCTCGCAATGGACTTGTTCCTGTTCTATTGCTTCTGGGAACTGATGCTGGTGCCGATGTATTTCCTGATTGTGATTTGGGGGCATGAAAACCGGATTTACGCGGCCATCAAGTTCTTCATTTTCACGCAATTCAGCGGATTGCTGATGCTGCTGGCCATTTTAGCGCTGTATTTCATCCATGGGCATGCGACCAACGTGTACAGCTTTGATTATGTGGTGTTGCTGGGCACGCCGCTGACCTCGTCCGCCGCCAAATGGATCATGCTGGGGTTCTTTATCGCCTTTGCGGTGAAGCTGCCGGCGGTGCCGGTGCACAACTGGCTGCCGGACGCGCACACGGAAGCGCCGACGGCGGGAAGCGTCATCCTGGCGGGATTGTTGCTGAAGACGGGCGCGTACGGGTTAATCCGGTTCGTGGTGCCCTTATTCCCGCAGGCCGCGATGGATTTCGCGCCGGTGGCGATGTTCCTGGCGGTGCTGGGAATTATTTATGGCGCGGTGCTGTCGTTCGCGCAAACGGACCTGAAGCGCTTGGTGGCGTATTCGAGCATCAGCCACATGGGCTTTGTATTGCTCGGGATTTTCGCGTGGAACACCCTGGGCTTGCAGGGGGCGGTGATGCAGATGATTTGCCACGGGCTGGGCACCGGCGCGCTGTTCATGCTGGTGGGCGCGATACAGGAACGCGCCCACACCCGGAATATCGAGATTATGGGCGGATTCTGGACCGTGGCGCCGAAGATGGGCGCGGTGGCGATGTTCTTTGCGATGGCGTCCCTCGGGTTGCCGGGGTTGGGGAATTTTATCGGTGAATTTCTGGTGCTGCTGGGCAGTTACCGCGCAAGCGTGACGTGGACCGCGCTGGCCTCGCTGGGCCTGGTGTTGGGCAGCATCTATTCCCTCTGGATCATCCAAAAGGCGTTTTTCGGCCCGAAGGACAACGAAGCGCATGTACCGGACTTGGTGAAGCGCGAACTGGCGATGTTCGCGGCGCTGATGGTGGCGCTGGTGTGGCTGGGGCTGTATCCGAATCCGGTGTTGCATACCGCGGATCCGGCGTTGACAAAGGTGCAGCAATTTGTGGAAAAGCAGTTGCGGGACGGTACGAAGGTGACATTCAATGACTCGTTCCCAAGTTGTACTTGGGAACGTACCTGCACCAAAAGCTGTGCTTCAAAGTGTGAAACCCCCTCGGCTTTTGTGGGCGATCCCGATCTTGTTTTACGGATCGGCGGGAGTCACGCGAGACGCGTGATGAACCCCGCCCTCCCGTATGGTGGAGACAAGTCATGACGATTATGGACATGGTAGCGCTGGTGCCATTGATGCTGCTGGCCCTGACGGCGGCGGCGGTGGTACTGCTGATGGCGTTCTGCCGGTGCCACCGGACGACGGTCCTTGTCACCCTGATCGGAATGGGGCTTTCGATAGTTGCATTGACGCTGTTGCCTTTTGTGTGCGGGAACCGGCAGGTGACGCCGGTGCTGATGATTGACACCTATGCGGTGTTCTACATGCTCATCATGTTTGCGTCCAGTTTTGTAATCGCGGCGATGTCCTATGGGTATTTGGAGAAGCAGGAGGGGCGCAAGGAGGAGTTTTACGCACTGCTGCTCATGGCCACGCTGGGCGCGGGCGTGGTGGCGGCGAGCTGTCATTTCGTTTCGTTTTTCATGGGCTTGGAAACTCTCAGCGTGTCATTGTATGCAATGGTGGCGTATACCCGGACGCGCCAGGACAGCATCGAGGCCGCGTTCAAATACTTGATGGTGGCGGCGGCCTCGGCGGCGTTTCTATTGTTCGGGATGGCGCTGGTGTACGCGGAAAGCGGCTCGATGGAGTTCAGCCAGATTGCGAAATTGCGGCTGGATATGCCGCAGGGGAATCTGCTGGTGTTGCTGGCCGGATGCGGGCTGATGGTGGTGGGGATAGGGTTCAAACTGGCGCTGGTGCCGTTCCATCTGTGGACGCCGGATGTCTATGAAGGCGCGCCCGCGCCGGTGACCGCGTATGTGGCCACGGTGTCGAAGGGCGCCATGTTTGCCCTGCTGATGCGGTATTTTGCGCAGGTGGACATGCACCAATACCCCTCGCTGCTCTTCCTGTTCACGCTGATCGCGGTGGTTTCGATGTTCTTCGGGAACCTGCTGGCGCTGCTGCAAAACAATATCAAGCGGATTCTGGCCTATTCTTCGATTGGCAACCTTGGATATGTGATGGTGGCGTTTCTGGCCTCGGGCAAGATTGCGGCCACGGCCGCGGCGGTGTTTCTCGCGGCCTATTTCATCACCACCCTCGGCGCCATGGGCATTATCACGGCCTTGAGCGGGAAAGACCGTGATGCGGACTCCTTTGAAGATTACCGGGGCCTCTTCTGGAAGTCGCCGTGGCTTGCGGCCATCTTTACCGCCATGCTGCTGTCGCTGGCGGGGATTCCCTTGACAGCGGGATTCATCGGCAAGTTTTTGTTGCTGGAGGCCGGTGAAGAGTCGTCCGTATGGATTTCGATTGCGGCGCTGGTCATCAGCAGTTCGATCGGCTTGTTCTATTACCTGCGCATCGTGCTGACCATGTGCGATACCTCCGGAAAAGAGGCCGCACCCGCCAAACCGGTATCCCTGACGGAGAATCTGGTGCTCACCTGCCTGTTTATCGTCCTCCTGTTCGTCGGGATTTTCCCCGCCCCGCTGATACACGTTGCCTCGTCGTTTATGCAAAGCATACTGTAAGTTAAACGGTATCGGACGATCGAAATAGAAGAATCGAACTGTCTGATCTGACCAAGTAAACCGACACTCAGGGCGAGGCGGCTAGAGGCCAAGCATTTGTGTTGTGTGAAATCATATCTGTCAATCATGGTGGAAGCAACTACAGTGAAAAATAACCCTAACAACAGTAAACGCGTTGTGGTGTTGGTGAGCGGGGGTATTGATTCGAGCGTGCTGCTGCATTATGTGGCGCGGGAGTTGGGGAAAACGGAGATTCATGCGCTGAGTTTCAATTATGGGCAGCGGCATTCGCGGGAGTTGGAATGCGCGGCGTATCAGGCCCAGGCGGCGGGAGCGGTGGAACACAGGATTTTGGATATTTCATTTCTGGGGCCGTTGTTGTGCGAGGGGTCGGTATTGTTGTCGGGGGGCGGGGCCGTGCCGGATTTGAAGGATGTGCCGAAGGAAGACCTTGTGCAGCCGCCGACGTATGTGCCGAATCGGAATATGATGTTCTTGTCCATGGCGGCGGCCTATGCGGAGGCGCATGGGATGCGCGAGGTATATTACGGGGCGCAGGCGCAGGATGAATATGGCTATTGGGATTGCACACGGGAGTTTCTGGACCGCATCAATGCGGTGTTGGCTTTGAATCGCAAGGAGGCGGTGACGATATGCGCGCCGTTTGTGGATAAATCCAAGGCGGAGATAGTGGGGATGGGGACTGCGTTGGGCGTGGATTTTTCGCGGACGTGGAGTTGTTACCGGGGGGAGGAAAAAGCGTGCGGGACCTGTCCGACGTGCGTGGAGCGGTTGAATGCGTTTAAGCATGCGGGGCTGGTGGATCCTGTGGATTGAACCGCATGCCTCCGGAACACAAATCAAAGACCGGCGGCGTGTGGCATGACGCTTGCACGGCGTGGCTGGCCGGCGGGGAGGGATCCGTGGGCATCCCGCCGCTGGGATAGTTCGCCGGCCACTTCTGAATCCCCACAATGCAAAACACTATCTTCGGCCGCTCCAATGCGGTACACACGATACTTGTTTTACCGGCCCCGCGTTTTTACAGTACAATACGGTCTGATCCACGCAATTCGACAAGGAACACTGCCCATGGCATTATTTGGCCGAAGCGATAAAACACCCAGCGCCCCAAAACCCGGTGCGGGCGATCAGGGCATGCACCCCATCGTCGGGCGCACCATCCACTGCCGGGTGTGCGATGCCGAACGCATGCTGACCCGCTGTTGGCGGAGAACCGCCTTGGTGCGGCAATGCACCTGCTGCGGAACCCCCTTTGAAAACCCGCGCCTGCTGTACGCCAAAATCCCGCCCGTTTGCCCGAAATGCGGCGAACCCCTCGAACAACCCAGCTTCGATTACGGCCTGTGCGACGGCTGCGGCTCGAAATATGAAATCGTCGAAGGCACCAAGCCCGGATTGCTGCCCAACCGGCAACAACGCGCTGAAATGGAAAAACACGGCCATGCATGGAGAAAGGACTGATTGTGCTCTCGGAAATCACCGCCCGGCAACGCGCCTCGGACCATAACCAAGACCATCATTTCCGCTTCTGGGGCCAACTGAACCCCGCTGAACGCGATCAATTGATCCACGATCTCGAAGAAGTTGATTTTCCCCTCATGCAGCGCCTAATCGAAAAATGGGTCCTTAACGAGCCGCCCGCCGAACATTTTTCTCACATCGAACCCATCCCCGTAATCCCCTTTGACGCCCCGGACGGTCCAGAAGCTTGGGAAGCAGGGGAGACCGCCCTTCGCAACGGGCGCGTGGGCCTCTTTCTCGTCGCTGGCGGCCAGGGCACCCGGCTCGGATTTCCCGGCCCCAAAGGCGCTTATCCCGTGGGCCCGCTCACCAAGAAATCATTCTTTCAATACCACGCGGAAAAAATCCTGAACCTGCAGCGCCGTTATGGCTGCTCCCTGCCTTGGTACATCATGGTCAGCCAAGCCAACAACACAGCCACCCGCGCCTATTTCGACGAACACAATTATTTCGGATTGAACCGGGACAACGTGCGGTTCATTATCCAGCGCATGGTCCCCTGCGTTGATACGAACGCCCGGTTCATGCTCGAAACCCCCTGCCGCCTCGCCACCAACCCCAACGGCCACGGCGGATGCATTCCCGCCATGGTCGAAAACGGCATCCTCGACGACGCCCGGAAACGCGGCATAGACATCCTCAGTTTCTTCCAAGTGGACAATTGGGCCGCCAAAGTCGCCGACCCCCGGTTCATCGGCTACCATGTCCTGCGCCACGCCGAAATGTCCTCCAAGAACCACCGGAAAAACCACCCCCGCGAAGCCGTCGGCGTCCACT
>CAYXPO010000054.1:10586-13298 GCA_964466925.1 uncultured Nitrospirales bacterium | reverse complement strand
GTGGTCACACTCGAGCCCGCCTACAAAGAGGGGGGTGGAAATCCAGCCTGGGTGCGCTGGTTTTTCCGGACCCTGACGGATGCGCCCTGCCTGACGTTTGGCTACGCGCAGGCGGGCCAGGAGAATTCGTTCGGATGGCCCGTCATGGGCGAAGGATTGACCGATCAGATCGGGTTGCTGGCGGAATTGTCGAAACAGGGCAAGGTGCGCGTGGAGACCTTGGCCGCCTCGGGGGAATGGTTTCGGAAAACTTTTACGACGACCCCGGAAACAGCGGTGACCGCCTTGGAGGATTGGAAGAACGAAGGGCGGGCCTCGGTGTGGTATAACAGCCGCTATTACCGCGCCAATATCTTTTGGGACAAGGGCGGCATGTCCCTCCGCGACATTCATCTGTTTGACGAGCGTTATCCGGAGCGTTACCTGACCGAGGTGGAGACTTCGTCTTCGTGCGTGTATGACACCTTGCCGGTGGTGGATGGCTTCTGCTGGAGCACCCGGGAACATCGGGCCGGTTTGACGCCGGTGGCCATAACCGAAGGCAAAACCATCCAATTAAGCGGACGGGCGCCGGTGGTGGAGGAGGCGTGGGGAAACAAATTGCGCGTGCGGTGGCCGCTGCTGGATATCGGCGAACTGGAAGCCGTGTTTCAGAAGGACACCATCCTGTTCACCATCACCCAAGTGCCCGGGGAGTTGCATTGGGGGCTGCAACTGGCCTGGAGCCCGGAGAAAAAAGTCCCGGTTATCGAAACCCGGCCGCAGGAAATTGTGTACAAGTATAACAATTTTGTGTATTCGCTGGCCGTTCCGCTGGGCGCGGTGATCCGTGTGCCGGGCGCGTCCGAAATCACCATCCATCCGCAGGATGGGAAAATCCGCTTGTTGTTGCGAAACCCCCGCTGATTATTTGGCCTTGTCGAGTACGTCGCTGATGCGAACGGGAACACCGCCTTGGCGCTTGCTTTCGTCGGCCGCTTCCATGAAGGCGAACATGTCAATGGTTTCCTCGGCGGAAACGGGGGCCGCGCCGGTCTGGAAGAATTTGATGATCTCGGCGACCAGCGGAGCGTAATCGCCACTGTTCTCCTGTTCAACCACCGACTTCTCGCCGAATACGATTACTTTGTGCGGCGTACCGCTGGTGCGGATGCCGTAGAGCACGCCCACGCGCCCGCCTTTCCATGTGCCGGTGACAACATCGGTATCGGGTGTGCTGGTGCGGACGACCGATTCACAACCGGCGCCCATTACGGTGAAGAGGGCTTCGGTGGCATGCACGCCATACCAGAAAAGATCGGGGTGATGCGGTTCGAGGGAGCATGGTCCAATGGATATGCAACTCTTAACCGCACCGAAATCCTGTTTCATGAGATCGGTGAGCGATTTGTAGTAGCGGTAGGAGGAAGAACTAAAGCAAGGCACCTTGGCTTCCTTGGCCAGCCGGAAAATCTCGATCGCGTCATGCAGGGAACCGGCTACGGGTTTGTCAATGAAAACGGGTTTGCCTGCTTTGAAGACGGGTTTCACCTGTTCCAGATGAGGGCGGCCATCCACGCTTTCCAGCAGCACGGCGTCCACGTTTTGGCACATTTCCTCGATGGTGTCATAGATTTTAACGCCGAATTTTTCCCGGAGTTCCTTGGTGTATCCCTCGACGCGCGTATAACTCGATTCAAGGTCGTTGCTGCCGCCTTTGAAGGCCGCCACCACTTTCCCGCCGGGGATGTGTTGCGGATTATTGGCATCGTTCAACAACCCGGTGAAGGCCACCACGTGCGAGGTGTCCAAACCGATGATTCCGATGCGGAGGTCTTCGGCGTTGGCGACGGTGTTGAACACTCCGAGCACGAGGACCGGAACGACGGCTAAATAGGCGCTCTTGTTCATGATTCGATCTCCCTTTCGCATTGGTGAGCGTGCATTCTTGCAAATTCTTCCGGGAAAAACAAACGGAGTGCGCAATTGATTACAGAGGTCACAATGAAGGAATATGAGATTGAACCGGATGGAAATAAGAAGATACGGATTTGACGGCGGAATGACACAAGGATGACAAGATGACTTCGGAACAATGGGAATTAGTGCGTGCGGTGATCGAGGGCGAGGCCGTAACGCCTCTTCCAACTGGATTTATCATTGACAGCCCGTGGCTGCCGAACTGGGCGGGCATGTCCCTTCTCGATTATTACACGCAGGAAGGGCGCTGGCTGGAGGCGAATCTCCAGGCGCAGACGCGTTTCCCGGAAGTTCTTTTTTTGCCGGGATTCTGGGCGGAATATGGAATGTGCACGGAACCCTCCGCCTTCGGCGCGAAGTGCCTCTGGCATGAGAATGAATTCCCGTTTGCGGAACGGGTGTTGAGAAGCCTGGACCAGGTGAACGCGCTTGTGCGTCCGAATCCGCGCACGGATGGGCTGGCCCCGTTTGTGCTGAAGCGGTTGCAGCATGCGGAGCCCGCGATTCGGGAGGCCGGGCATGCGATTCGTTTTGCGGTCGCGCGGGGGCCGTTGAATATCGCCGGGTTTCTGGCGGGGAACACGGAGCTGTTGATGGGCATGAAAATGCAGCCGGATGAAGTGCATGCCCTGCTGGAGACCGTCACGTCGTTTCTGGTGGAGTGGCTGCAGGTGCAGGCACGCGCCTTCCCGTCGATTCAGGCGGTCATGATTCTGGATGATCTCGTGGGCTTTTGCGGCAAGGACGACTTTG
>CAYXPO010000054.1:0-10576 GCA_964466925.1 uncultured Nitrospirales bacterium | reverse complement strand
ACGACTTTGCCGAATTCGCCGGGCCGTATTTGAAACGGGTATTCCAGGCGATTGACGGACATGTCCGGTTCTTTCACAACGACGCGCATGGATTGGTGTGCGCGCCGTTCCTGGCGGAAATGGGCGTGAACCTGTTCAATTTCAGCTATGAGCATTCTCTGAATGAAATGCGCGGGCTTGTTGGCGATCAGGTGACGCTCTTGGGCAATTTGCCGCCGCGCGATGTGTTCGCCCAGGGAACTCCGGACGAGGTGTTCGCGGGGGTTCGCGCGATGCTTGCCCCCGTGGAAGACACCCGCCGCCTGATCGTGTCGTGCGGCGGCGGGATGCCGCCCGGCGTGCCCACGGAGAATATTGAAGCGTTTATGGCGGCGGCGCGATGAATCCGAGATGCCGCCCCATCCAATACGGCAGCAGCCAGAAGGTGGGAGCCCATTCGGTTTTTCCATGTCCGCCTTGAACGGCTTCCCACGGATTTTTGTCCCACCGGATCACGCCGCGTTCGCTGGGGGGGAGGAGGCGGTTGGTCTGCACATCCTCGAAAATGGGGTTGCGCTGAAGCTGGAGGTCTTCGCGCTTGGCATTGTCAATGGTCCAGTCCACGAGATCGAGCGGCGTGTCGCGCAGCATGAAAAGCGTATCGTCAAACTGGGGGTCCTTGCCGGTGAGCAAGGCGTAAATCATGTTAACGAACGCGTTCTGTTCATTCCGGACCCCGGCATACCAGTGTTCGAGGCTTTCGAGGTAGAGCGCCCGGAGTTCCGGGTCGGTTTCGTATAGTAAGAGTCCGGGATAGGCCAAGGCGAGCAGTTCATCGTCAATATGGGTGCGCCAGGAGAGTTCATAGGTTTTCGCGTGGCGCACGTTTTCCCTATATCCGTGTTCATTCAAGAGTTTAAGATACTCGCGCTGGTATTTGTCATCGCCGGTGATGTGCCAGGTGGTTTTCAGGTAGGACAGTATTTCCACGGAATTGACGCCCCGCTCGGCGCGCCAGTCGGGATCGTTATTGAGATGTTCCGGGTCCCAGAGGCCCCAGCGGGTGGGCGCGCCATCCACATCCACCAGGGTAAAGCCATGGTCAATGATGTGGTCCATGATGCGCCGCACCAAATCCCGCACGGATTCCTTTTGGGCGTCCTCCGCGGCCAGGTCGTAATAGAGACCGTATCCGAAAAAATGCCCCGTCATTTCATCGCTGCTGGTGTCGCCCTTCCACCGCCACAGGCCATTGTGATGCCAGCGCTTTTCCACGGGTTTGTTCCGGGGCTCGATCACCCGCCGCTCCGCCTTTTCCTGTTCCGTATAGGATTCATTGGGGTCCATCATGCGGTTCCAGGTGATGGGAATGACCGTGCGCGCGACGAATCCGGGGGTCTCCGTCACGGTCTGCAAAAAACGCATGGCTTCATAGGCCTTGTGTGCATTTTCCCGGGCGCCGGGGTCTTGGGTGGCGGTGTACCGGAAGGATTCCGCCACGAGATACATGGCGGTGTACTGCCCGTCATTGTCATCGTCCAGCGGTTCCCACTCGGACACGTCGCCCGGTTTCGGCAGGGAGCATTTTTCCACCAGCCAGGGTTTGCGCACATGCCGCTTCAGGCACACCTCCTGGAAATACGCGGCCTTTTCCGCGAAAGTCATGGCGCGCCGCCGAATCGCGCTGACGCCCTTCGCCGTGGCGATCCAGGCCGTGCCCTCCGCGTCAAACGCAATGTCGCGGACCACGTCGCTTAACAGCCACCGGCGGCTGTGCCGCAGCGACCAGGTTTTTCCGTCGAACCGCGCGGCGCCATGATTGGTTCCCGCCCACATGCGCCCGTCCGGCCCCCGCGCGACACAATTTACGTGGACCTCCGGCAGGCCTTCCTTCGGGGTGAAGTGTCCCGCGCGGAAACCGTCTTTGAAAACGGTGATGCCGCCCAATCCTCCGGCCCATACCGTGCCTTCCGGGGTTTGGGCCAGCCCGCGCACATCCGCGGAAAGGATTTCCTCGCTCATTTGGTGAAGGGTTCCGCCGGCGCTGTGTTGATGGTACAGGCCCATGCCCGTGGCAATCCACAAACCATTCTGTCCGTCATCCATGACCGCGCGGATGCTGCGTGCGCAGGGCAGGTCATGATGCTCCATCAGATCGCCCTTCACCAGCCACCACCCCTCCGGGCCAAAGGCGGCGATGCCGTCTTTATGCGCGCAGAGCGCGGCCAGCGGCGTACGGATAATATCGGATTTCTCGAAGCCCCCGGCGCCGCCGTGATAGAGGCCGTCCCACGCGGCGATCCAGACCGTGCCCGCTGCATCGCACAGCAGATCGAAAACAGGGCCTTCCGGAACATCCTTGATGGGCCCGTGCCATTGATGTTCACCGGCCTCAAGCCTGAACAGACCGGTCTTTGCCCCCGCCCATATATGCCCTGATGGGTCCGCCAAGATGGCCCGCACGTCATTCGCTTCATCTTCTTTGTCATGACGTATGGCATACGCTTCGTGATATTCCTGGAGGAAGGGGGTGTCCACAACCGCTTCGGGGGCTGTCAGGGCGGCGGGCAGGACAAAGCATAGGGCAATCAGCATAGTGTGTTCCTTTCACGAAGCTGGAGCATGGCCATGCCCCCTGAACGGTATTCATTTTCCGGGCTGATAAAGCTGGTCGAATGTACCCCCGTCGTCAAAGTGAATTTTCTGGGCCTTGGCCCATCCGCCGAAATCGGCGTCAATGGTGCACATCTTCAGGCGGACAAAGCGGTCCGCATATTTGGCGGCTATGGCGGGTGAAGAGGGGCGGTAGAAGAAACGGGCGGCCAATTCCTGTCCGGTATCCGAATAAAGATACTCGAGATAGGCCTTGGCCAAGGCCTGCGTCTTGTGTTTTTCCGCCATTTTGTCCACCAGCGCCACGGGCGGCTCCGCAAGGATGCTGAAGGAGGGAACCACCATCTCCATCTGGCTGCCGGCCATTTTCTCGAGGGCAAGAAAGGCCTCATTTTCCCAGGTCAGCAAAACATCGCCGATGCCGCGCTGCACAAAGGTGGTGGTGGCGCCGCGCGCGCCGGAATCGAGCACGGGAACATTTTTATACAGTGCCGTCATGAAGTCCCGGATTTTTTGTTCGTCACCGGCGAATTTTTCCTTGGCATAGGCCCAGGCCGCCAGATAAATCCAGCGCGCGCCGCCGGAGGTTTTGGGGTTGGCGGTAATTGCCGCCATGCCGGGTTTCACCAGATCATCCCAGTCCTTGATGGCTTTGGGATTGCCCTTTCGCACCAGAAAAACAATGGTGGAGGTATACGGGCAACTATTGTTCGGGAGGCGTTTCTGCCAATCCACGGGCAGCCATTGCGTCTTCTTCGCGATGGCGTCTATGTCGTAGGCGAGCGCGAGGGTGGCCACGTCCGCTTCGAGGCCGTCAATGATTGACCGCGCCTGTTTTCCCGAACCGCCGTGCGATTGGTTGACCACGACGGTCTCTCCGGTCTTCGCCTTCCACTCCGCGATGAAGGCCTTGTTGAACGCTTCATATAACTCACGGGTGGGATCATACGAGACATTAAGCAGTTCCGCCGCCCTGGCCCCGCCGGCACAGCATCCCGCAAGTATCAGCGCCACTGAAATCGTCCGCATCATATGTACAGAATGCATGGAAGCACTCCTCCTTTGCTGGAATATGTTGTTCAAGCGCCATGATAATGCATATCGAGGGGGCGAGGAAAGTCACTGGCCCGGGAACTTCCGGAGGGACGGCATACAGCGGGTTATCCGATTTCAAGCCAGACGGGGTCAAGGAGTCCGGAGGGGTGTTCCTTGTCCGGACCTTCGAAGAAATTGCGGGCGGAATTGGTGACTTTCAGTATGATGAGATTGGAGAGACCGGGCCACACGCAGTGGGTGATCTCGGCCCGGTAAGGCGGCCACGCGCGGACCGCCGCGGTTTTCCCGTTGATCTCGACTTCGAGCAAATGGCCCACATGGCCCGCGTCGAGGAACACCCGCTTGCCCACAAGATCGTTCGGCAGGAGGACATCGGCGGCGTAGGCGGCGGTGCCGGAAAAAAACGGAAATCCCTGCTTTTCCCATGCGCCCGCCCGCACCCCGCGGCAGGGGCTTAACCGCGGCGCGGCCCCATCCAGTTCGAGCATGAAATCGCCGGCGAGCCAGGCATATTCCTCCAATCCGGGTTGTGGAAACCAACCCTGGTTGCGGAGGATGATTTCCAGCCGGTGCAGGCCGGGTTCCACGCGGTCCCCCAAGCCCAATACCCGGAAGTGCGGATCAATTTCCCATGGCAATTCCACGGACAGCGCTTCTCCGTCCAGCATCACTTCGCTACAGACCTCGGGCGCCACCAGGGGCCGCGCGGCCTCCGGCACGCCATAGGGGTGTTCCGGCACGCCATCCAGAATCAGCCGAAGGTTCGCGATGCGTTCACTGAGGATGAATTCGGTGGTATAGCGGAGTTCGGTGACTTTATGGCGCATTTCCAGGTTCATCCGCCAGTTCTTCAAGGCCAGGAAATTTCCGTTGAACGGCGTGAAGTGCCAGAGGTCCTTGCACACCTCGATGCGCTGTTCGGGATGAAACGGCACCACGTGAAAATCTATCGGAGGCCGCGACGGATCTATTGACAAAAGCATCGATCCCAACGGGGCGAGCCGCAGCGACATCACCAGGCGGCCCTCCTCCACCATATTGTCCGGTGCGGGGCCGCTGATGCCGGTTTCCGGGTCCCATACGGTCACCGCCCCCACGCACTCGAAGGAAACTTCTGTGTCCACCGCTTCCCGGCCCGTGTTGGCGAAAAAGAAGAAATCCTGGCCGTGATGGCGGCGGTGCAGGTAATACACCTCGGGCGCATGGGCCATTGCGACATCAGGCGTCACGCCCGACAGGCTGTCCGCCAGTGCGTCCGGGTCCAGCGTTTCCAGCACGGTCACGCCGTGCACCTCCCGCAAATCCACGGTGGCGGACACCGTGCTGGTGAGCAGGCGCAGCCGGTCCGTGCCCACGGAAACCACGGTGGCATGTTCCGCGATGCGCTTCATCACCGCGAACACGTCATAGCGAATCGAGGTCATCGCGGGAAGCACAAGCGCCTCAAACCGGAGGTTTTTTACCGTAAAAAATCCCTCGCCCAGTTCCGCATGCGCCAGCGACGCCTCATCCACAATCACAAAGTCGCGGTGCAGGGAAAGAAGCGTTTCGCCCAAGGGGGCGAACGCCGCCTCCATGTGCAGCACCGAATCCGGGACCGCATCGCCCGGCACGAAATCCGCCCACACCGAACTCATCGGATACAGCACCGCCACCTTCGCCACGTGTTCCCCGCCCGTCATCATAGCGGTGATCCGCGCGGTATACTCCGCCAGGAGCCGGTAATGCTCCCAGTGCGGCGTCTGGTAAAACTCCGAGGGCGGCGAATCTTTCTTCCGGCGGCCCGCCACGGAATAATAAAAGGCGTGCGGGATGAAGTAGTTGATGCCGTTCACCATCTGCCAGTCGCACATCCATTTCATCTCGCGCAGCGTAAGCCCCCACCCGCTTTCACCGAAGGTTTCGGTCATGGTCCGTTCGCGGCCCGCCAACAGTGCCGCCGAGGCCACCAACTTCGGCGTCATGCTCATTGGGTGGTGTTTGCCAATCGTGATGGTGAGGTGGTCCATCCCCGGCATGTGCAGGTGCTTTAGGTGCTTGAAAATCGTGCCCAGACAACGGAACTGGTAAAACAACGGCTCCTCGCCCAAGGGATGGCCGATAAGCTTCAATCCGCGCTTTTCGCACCAGCCGGAAATCTGCACGAAAAACGCCTGTTCGAACAAGTCCGTGACCACGTCCCAATAATCGTAACGCACCTGCGCGCCCGCCTCCCCCGGCGAAAACAGGTCCGGCAGATGATCCAGCAAATCATAACCCTTGGTTTTCTTGAAGGCCCCCGGCAGTTCCGGCGTCCAGGGGATGCGGCGCAAATCATCCGGATACGTGCTGAGGGCGGGTTCATCCGTGAAAAATCCGGCGAGGCCCAGCGTGCGCAAGTCCCCCAGTTTTTGCTCATGAAAATCATACGTGGACCGGATAAACGCCCCGCACGCTTCGGGGTTCAACGTGTCCAGATACGAGTCGAACCAGAGAATGGCCGGGCATTCAGACCGCACCGCCTTCAGTAAACGGTGACGGCCCTTTCCGAACCGCACCCGCTTTTCCCGCACCCGCGCCATTTTGCCGGCATCACTCAAACGATACGCCGCGATGATCTTGATCCCAAATTCCACCTCCTGCGGCCCCTCCACCAGCTCTTCCTCCAGCCGCAGGTAACTCATCCGGTTCGCCGGGTCCTGAATCACCGTTCCGCCCGCCGGGCCGCTCGGCCAGTCCCGCTCGTCATAAGCCCAGGCGATCATGCCGTGTCGTTTTGCCTCCGTGCAGCCATGCCGGATGCAGTCCATCCATTCATCGGACAAGTAGGGGGTGATCAGTCCGTGCCGCGCATGCATCACGAAGCCCCCCAGCCCCTTTTCGTGCATCTGCTGGATTTGCCAGGACAGCAGTTCTTTGTCCAGGCGATGATTCCAGAACCAAAACGGCGCTTGCCGAAACTCCGGCGGCGGATTTTCAAACAGGTCCTGCAAACTCATACGCGTTCCCTCTTTCAGGTTACACATGGGCCGCACTGCTTTATCATACCACTGCGCCCGCGGCATCTCCATCCGGGTAAGCCCTTGAGAAGCAAACCCTTTTCTCCAGGTTATAGTGACCCTGTTGTGGCAGGCCGGACAAATATTCCTGTAAACGGTTATGGTTCCTGTATAACGTCTTTATTTACCGCGTCTTCATGACCATCCTGGGCAAGATTGTCGTTCCAGAGGTAGTGGCGGGTTTCGGCGACAATGACGCCGCTGAGCAGGACCAGGGCTGTCAGGTTGGGGATGGCCATGAGGGCGTTGGCGATGTCGGCGAAGGCCCACACGGTGGGAAGGGTAACCACCGAGCCGATCATGACGGCGACCACCCACAGCACCCGGTAGGCGAATACGGAGCGTTGTCCGAAGAGGTATTCGCAGGCTTTTTCACCGTAATAGCACCAGCCGAGGATGGTGGAGAACACGAAGGTGATCATGCCGAAGGTGAGGATGAGGGGGCCGATATGGGCGAAGTCGCTGAAGGCCTTGTGGGTGAGCGCGGCGCCTTTCAGCCCGGAGTGCCATTCGCCGGAGTTGACGATGACGAGGCCGGTCATCAGGCAAATCACCACGGTGTCCCAGAAAGTGCCGGTGCTGGAGACGAGGGCCTGTCGGACGGGGTTTTTGGTTTGGGCGGCGGCGGCGACGATGGGGGCGCTGCCGAGGCCGGATTCATTGGAGAAGAGGCCGCGCGCGATGCCGTAGCGCATGGCGGCCTGTATGCCGGCGCCGAGGAACCCGCCTGCGGCGGCATGGCCGGTGAACGCGCTTTTAATGATGAGCACGATGGTGGCGGGGAGGGTGCCGATGCCGATTATCAGGAGGACCGCGCATCCGAACACATAAAAGAGCGCCATGACGGGCACGAGTTTCTCGGAGACGCGCGCGATGGACTTGATGCCGCCCAGCACCACAACGGCCACCAGCCCGGCCATAATCACGCCGCTTATCCAGGGACTGACGGCATAGTGGCTGTCGTGCAGCACGTTGGCGAGGGCGTTGGCCTGCACCATGTTTCCGATGCCAAAGGCCGCGAGGGCGGTGAAGACGGCGAAGAGCACACCCAGCCATTTGGCGTTCAGGCCGCGTTCCAGCGCGTACATGGGCCCTCCCGCGACGGTGCCGTCCGGACGCGTCACGCGGTATTTCACGGCCAGCAATGCTTCGGAATATTTGGTGGCGATGCCGAAGACGCCGGTGAGCCACATCCACAGCACCGCGCCGGGGCCGCCCGCCGCGATGGCCGTGGCGACGCCGACGATGTTTCCGGTGCCCACGGTGGCCGCGAGGGCGGTGGTGAGCGCGCCGAAATGGCTGATTTCACCGGAGCCTTCACGCGTGCGCGCCAGCGAGAGGCGGATCGCTTTCCCGATGAACCGCTGGATGAACCGGAGGCGGAACGTGAGGAAAATATGGGTGCCCATCAAGAGGATGAGCATGGGCGGCCCCCAGGCAAGATCGCTGGCCTTTCCGAGTATGTTTTCAATCGCGCCCATGATCGATCGCGGAGCGGGCTGCTCTTCTTGTACCGGTTTGCCCATCATGAACTTCTCGAAGAAGGCGTTCATGATGTATTGGCAACGCTCGTTCACCGGGATGATGATGTCCATGGTGTGCGGCATGCCGTAGAGACAGTCATACCAATAGGGGACGCCCATTTCCTTCAGTTTGAGCGCCAGCATGTCCGATTGTTTCACGGGCACCAGTTCATCAATGCTGCCCTGGAAGATGAGTGTGGGGGGGCTGTTGGGCGTTACATGGGTGATGGGGGACGCCTGTGCATAGAGTTCCGGGGCGTCTTCATAGGACCTCTTGATAAAGTTGGTGATGGTGGGATGGTGCCGCGCATACGGAACGGTCAAATCCACCGGGCCATAGAGGTCCACCACGGCCGCCACCTTGCTGCTGACGCCCGGCCAGCCGCCTTGTCCTTCGAGTTCAGGCTTATCGGAGGTGTAGCCCACCATCATGGAGAGATAGCCGCCGGCGGAGCCGCCGATGACGGCAATCTTGTCCGGGTCCACGTTAAGCTCAGCGGCATTGGCGCGCATCCAGCGCACCGCGCACTTCGCGTCTTCCACACATGCTGGGAATCCCTCAAAACGGTATCCGATGGTGGCCACGACATAGCCCCGCTTGGCGAAACGAACGGTGTAATACTTGTAGTCATTGCGGTCGCCGGAGGTCCAGCCGCCGCCATGAATGAAAATCAGGCCCGGTTTCGGTGTTTCCAATTTTTCCGGACTGTAGAGATTCAGCAGCAGCTTCCGCTCGCCCACTTTCCCGTACTCAATGTCTTTTTTTTCAACCACGCCTTCGGGCAGGGGTACTTCCGCGCGGGTGCTTCCCACGTCAACGAGGCCTAAAAAATAGGCCAGATACCCGGCGTACATCGTGGGGAATCCATAGGGGGCGGGGGGCGCGCCCTTGGCAACTTTGAGGAGGTCTTCCCGGATGGGCTGGGCTCCGTCTTTTACCAGCAGGAAATATCCCGCGACGAGTACGAGCACGAGCACTATGCAAATACAGAGACGCAACACAATCTTCACGACATACTTCCTTCCAGTAGGATTCACCAACCTTAATCAACACTTTGTCTAGAGTATCGCTGGAACTCCCGCCCCCCACGGTCCCATGTCTCCCGTTTCAAAGGTTCACTTTGGAACGCACGTGCATCAAAAGCCGCGCCTTGATATTCCACAAACTGTCTTCCCTGGAATCGCCGCCAAAGGAGACCACGTGCAGTAATGACAAACAGCACTATTCACTCCTCGTTCCCAAGTTAAACTTGGGAACGAGGAGTACGAAAATGCGGATGTTCAATTCATCATCATGCGGCGATGTGTTCGGCTTTATAACCGCCTTTCATGCGGTCGCTGGCGTACAGGGTTCCGAAGACCAGCACCAGGATTACCGCCAAGCCCGCCACAATTCTGAACGACATGCGTCCTCCGTGGAGTTCCGCCGGATTCAGCAGTTTCTTGGCTTCCGCCGCCACGGGGGCATCGGCGGGGGAGCACTTGATGACGCCGCGCAGGGCGTTCGCCGTAACATTCGGCGGCAGGGTTTTGGCGGTTTCCGCCGCCGTCAGTACCTGTTGAGAAAGCAAGAGCGTTTCGTCAATAGCCGCGCTCAAATCGGCATCTATACCGGGTTTTTTAAGCGAAGGCAGGAATTCCGAGGCTTGGCGCACGACGGCGGTGGTGGCAGTCATCTCGAATTTTTCGTGGCCGTAATAGTCGGCGACGGTGCCCATGAGTGGAATGGTGATGAAGCCCGCGGCCACGTTACCGGCGGCGCCCATCAGCGCGAGGGCGAACTCCCCGCCCTTGGGAACGCGTTCGGCGACTACGCCCAGCATGGTGGGCCAGAAATAACAGACGCCGATGGCGAACACCGTGTCAGCGATAAAAATCGTTGGGCCGTTGTTGGCAAAGCTGAGGCAGTATAAGCCCACGCCGCCCAGGATGGAGGAACTGAGCAGCATGCCGGTGGGGGAGAGTTTTTTAACGGCGGGCCCGGAGAACTGGCGCAACAGGGCCATAAGGAGACTGGTCCACACCAGCACGAGCATCCCGTGGATGCCGCCCGCGTCCAACACGGCCGGCACCCAGCGGTTCGGGCCGAGTTCCACGGAGGCGGTCAGCATCATGCAAACGAACATAAGGAGAAACAGGGGCCGGAACAAAGCGGCCCGGACCATTCCCCCGAACGAAACGCCGGATTGGGCGCGCTCGGTGAGGGGAAATTTCTCGAACATCATCAGGGCGGCGGAAATGACCGCCGGCACCAGGATCAGGCATAGTTTAATTTTCCAGCTTCCGAAGTCATATTGGTCCATGGCGAAACAAATCAGCCCGCCGATCACGATGATTTCGCCATCGTCAGCCAGGATCGTGCTCTTG
>CAYXPO010000053.1:12127-13301 GCA_964466925.1 uncultured Nitrospirales bacterium | reverse complement strand
TTCATTCTGTTCGGTCATACAACCCTTCCTGGAAATCCATCCTACGGGTATGGGAGCGGCATGTCAAATCCATGCTCCGGCTAGGGTTGAACATCACGAAAAAAAACGGTAGACTTGAAACAGTTCTGTAAACTTGGGCGATGGCTGAATCCATATAACCGATACGGGGTCTTACACCAACATGGCTGACATTAAGAACAAACAACCGCAAAACGCGAATGTCGAAAAAGAATCCGAAGAGGATAAAGCCGGACGCAAAGGGCTGTTCGGCGGATGGAATTCATGGTTGAATGACGCCATCCAGACCGGACGCGCGCCGGAACGAAAACTGCAAATGCCAGTGCCGCCGTCCGAAGCCCCGGTATCCGCCCCGGCACCGTCCGCAGTGGATTCCGCCGCGCAGAAAACCCGTCCGGCATCCGGGCCCGGGAAAATGGTCATTCCGGAAGGCGTGAGCATTAAAGGCTCGTTGACCGGCGGGCCCGACACGGAAATTTCCGGGCATATTGACGGGGACGTGAATGTGGAAGGGCGCCTGTTACTGGGGGCGACCGCGCGGGTGTCCGGGAAAATTCATGCGGGTTCCTGCCGCGTGGACGGGCTCGTGGAAGGCCCGGTGGAATGCCTTGAGGAAGTGGAAGTGGGCAAGTCCGGGCGCCTGAACGCGGGGGTGTCGGCGGGCAAACGCATCAGCGTGGCCGGGCAAATCCAAGGCAGCATCGTGACTTCCGGGCAGCTCCGGCTTGTGGCCGGGGCGGTGGTGAGCGGCGATATTCAGGCGCGGAATCTCGTAATCGAAGAAGGCGCGGTGTTCAATGGACAGTGCGCCATGCGGCAGAAGAAATGACGCGGGCCGGGACTGTTGCCGGGTGAATAAATTTTCGGCGCCGGGTGTATATAGGGACAGATGGTATGAACGTCATCCAGACCGTCTTGGATGCGTTAATTAAGTGATGAAAGAGGAGACACGAAGACGATGTTTATGCCTGGCTTCTACATGTTTCACCCGGCGGATTTGCTGATGATCCCCGCGCTGATTCTGGCGGTGTGGGCGCAGGCCAAGGTCCGCAGCGCCTACGGCAAGTATTCGCAGGTGGGCGTCCAACGGGGCCTCACCGGCGCGCAGGTGGCGCAATTGATCCTGCGCAGCGCCAATCTCGGCATTGCGGACGGA
>CAYXPO010000053.1:0-12117 GCA_964466925.1 uncultured Nitrospirales bacterium | reverse complement strand
GCACCCAGGCCGACTGGCGCCAGCGCTGCACGATGAACTGCGTGAGCGCCTCGAGGTTGGCGCCCCGCAGCAACCGGACATCCTGGAGCGCCTCAACCAGCTGCGCGAACACCTCGGGCGCATCGGGCTGGGCGTTGAGCGCAGCGGTGAGCCGCGCGATTTCGGACGCGCGCGCGGCGCGGCGAACGCCATCGGCCTGGAGTGCATTCCGGGACAGATGACGGACCATTACGATCCCCGCGACCGCACGCTGCGGCTGTCGGAGGATGTGTATCACGGGCGGAGCATCGCGGCGCTGGGGATTGCGGCCCATGAAGTGGGCCACGCCTTGCAGCACGCCAACAATTATGTGCCGATGCAGGTGCGGCAGATCATGTATCCGGTGTCGTCCATTGGGACGTATCTGGCGTTTCCGCTCATCATTATCGGCGCGATTATCGGTTCGGCGGGTGCGGGCACGCCCTGGCTGATCACGGCGGGCATCTGGCTCTTCACCGCGTCCGTCGCCTTCACGATTATCACGCTGCCGGTCGAGTTCAACGCGAGCAGCCGTGCGTTGCGGGCCCTGGCCAGCGGCGGATATCTCACGGACGAGGAACTCTATGGCGCGCGCAAGGTATTGAACGCCGCCGCCATGACCTACGTGGCCGCCGCCGCCACCGCGGTGCTCCAGCTCATCCGTCTGCTGCTCATCTTCGGCAACCGCGACGAATAGGCGGGTGTTTTTCATGATGATGCAACGCCGCCGTGTCCTGTGGGGCATGGCGGTGGTTCTTTGTTGCGGGGGGGGAGGCTTCGCGGAGGAGGACCTCATCACGGTGCGCATGAAGGGGCATGCGGAGGGCTTGGGGATCACCGCGCGCAACATCGCCGTGGCGAATGCCCAACAGGAGGTGCTGGAATCCGTCATCCAATCCCTGATTGCCTCGGATGACATGAGTCCGTTTCAACCGATGCTCCGGAATGCGGAACGGTATCTGCGAAACTATGACTTGCTCCGGTGCGACGTGGCGGGCAACGCCACGGATGTCGAGATTGACGCGCATGTGCTGGAACGCCCGGTCCGGCAGGATGTGGCCGCCCTGATTCGCCCCCGGCTGCCCAAGCCGCCCAAAGTGCTGCTGATCGTGGGGGAACAGATCGGGACGGACAAGGGGGTCACGATCCCGGAGCCGGGCATCGCGGAGACGGCGTTTGTTCAAGAACTCAAAAAATTGAGTTTTGACGTTTCGGTTTCGGATTCACTCGCGCCACTTTACCCGAAGGCGCAGTTGATTGAACTGGTGAGGGCGGATGTGGATGCCTGCGGGAAGTTCGTGCGCGGCACGATGGCGGACGTCGTCATTTTGGGCACGGCCATTACGGCGGACGAGGGCGCGGCGGGCGGCGGGAACATGGCACGGACCAAGGCCACCGTGAACCTGCGCGTGTTCCGGGGCCTGGATGGGAAAATGACGGATGATTTGACCCGGGTGGCGGCGGTGTATGGGGCGAATGCCCGGGAAAGCGGTGAACAGGCCGTGCAAGACGCCTGCATCAAGATGAGCGGCGATATTGTGGTGGCCGGGATTCTTGCGGCGGCCGGCGCGTTGCCGCCGGACAGCGTTCTTCTCGTGGTGGAGAAACCCGATGCGCGGGACCGGGTGGACGGCATTGTGCAAACCCTGAAATCCGCGCCGGGCGTTTCCGGGGTCGAGGACTTGTATTATTCCGATGCGCTGGCGCGGCTGCGCGTTCATTATTCCGGGCCCATCGCGAAGTTGGTGGAACGGCTGACCGCGGATGGGGCATTACGCGTGCATTCCGCCATCGGCCGGGAAATAACCGTATATTTTCACGGGCCGTGATGGCGTCAGGGTTCGGTTTCCGTCAGGGGCGCGGCGGTGAGGCCCATCTCGCCGTTTTTCAGCCGCCAGGCTTCGACCACCAGATATTCCTCCGTCATTCCAATCGTGCTGTAATACCCCGGACTCTCCGCGTATTGGACGGAATCCAGGAACCCCTCCACGTCGAATACCGCGGCGATTAAATAGCCGTCTTGCTGAAACTCCCGTCCCAAATCCGTTTCCCCGCCCGGAGGAATGTCTTGAAGGATGCGATTGGCGCCAAAACCCGGTGAGTCCGCCGGGGTGAGATAAAATGCGGCCATTGGATAGTTGCCTGTATTGCGGACCAGCACCCTGAACTTCCCGCGCACCGTGATGTAATTGGGGATGGTGAGCGCGTTGGGGCCTTTGGAGGTTTCTAAAATCAGCGTGACCGTATATTTCCCGGGGATGGAATATACATGGGTGGGAGAAGGTTCGGTGCTGTTCGCGCCGTCGCCGAAATCCCAGAACCAGGATTTTACTTCCTGGCCGTTGGTGTTGGTGGCGTCATAAAATACGACACTCATGGGGGCGTTGCCCACGGTGGACGAGGCATAAAACTCCACATTAAACAAGGGCTTGGGGCAGCCTTGGAGCGACACCCCCATCAGGAGCAGCAAAACTCCATTTAGGACGGATGTTCCCCGCTCCCCGCTCCAAGAGAACATCATCGTGGAAAACTTCATATAACTTCCTCACTGAAGATTGG
This sequence comes from uncultured Nitrospirales bacterium, assembly GCA_964466925.1. Classification (GTDB taxonomy): domain Bacteria; phylum Hydrogenedentota; class Hydrogenedentia; order Hydrogenedentales; family CAILVY01; genus CAILVY01. The sequence continues at coordinate 9,540 of CAYXPO010000053.1, read as the reverse complement.
CATCACGAGCCGGTTGAGACATGCTCCTGGCACGGGTAATGTTGTCTAAAGCCCTGGCAATAAGCGCAGCGTCACCCTCTGATTCTTCCCTGCAGGCCTCCGGATAGACCGCCATTTCTTCAGGGGTATGAAGGTGTTCGGCACCATCATAAGGGGTTGTAACTGTTTTAGTCATTGGAATACTCATTTCAACGGCGGCATCCACTTTCCATGCGCCTCGATGAGATCATCGCACAGTGCGATGATCTCGTCAATGGTGAGTTCGGCGGCGGTGTGCGGATCGAGCAGGGCGGCCTGGTAGACGTGCTCTTTCTTTCCGGTGAGGGCGGCCTCGATGGTCAGTTCGTGGACGTTGATGTTGGTGCGGTTGAGCGCGGCGCACTGTGGGGGAAGATCGCCCACATGGGTGGGGGTGATGCCGTTGCGGTCCACCACGCAGGTCACCTCGACGCAGGCATTGGCGGGCAGATTGGTGATCAGCCCTTTGTTCAGGACATTGCCGCCGAGGGTGAAAGGTTTCCCGGTTTCCATGGCCTCGAAGATGTAGGAGGCGTATTCGTGGCCGCGTTCGTGTTCGAGCGGCTTGTCGGAGATGAGTTCCTCGCGCATGTAATTCCAGGCTTCGATCTGCGCGACACAGCGGCGGGGGTATTCGTCAAGAGGCACATTGAACCGCTCGATGAGTTCCGGGGCCTTGGATTTGATGAACCACGGCACGTATTCGGAGGTGTGCTCGCTGGATTCCGTGACGTAATAGCCGAATTGTTTCATCAGCTCGAAACGCACGGTGTCTTTCCAGTTGTATTCGGGAAGTTGGGCGCGGCGCTTGATTTCGGGATAGAGGTCTTCGCCGTGGCGCGAAATATGCAGCAGCCAGCCCTGGTGGTTGATGCCCGCGATATGCCAGCGCAAATCGTCTTCGGGCAGTTCGAGCATCTGGCACAGGCACGGTGCGCACGCCTGCACGCTGTGGCACAGCCCGACGGTCTTAACGCCCGTCGCTTTCAGGATTGCGCCGGTGATCATGGCCATCGGGTTGGTGTAGTTGAGCAGCCAGGCGTCCGGCGCGGCCTCCTCGATGATCCGGCAATAGTCGAGCATCACGGGAATGGTGCGCAGGGCGCGGAAAATGCCCCCGATGCCCAGCGTGTCGCCGATGGTTTGCCGCAGGCCGTATTTCTTGGGGATTTCAAAATCGGTGACGGTGCAGGGTTCATAACCGCCCACTTGAATGGCGTTGACGATATAGTCCGCCCCGGCTATGGCCTTGCGGGCGTCCTGCGCGAGATACCCTTCCACGGTGGCCTTCGCGCCCAGGGAGCGGCTGAGGTTCTTCACCATTTTCTCCGAATCGCCCAGCCGCCCGGGGTCTATGTCAATCAGGGTGATGTGCGCGTCTTTCAGGCACTCCACATACAAACTGTCGCCCAATACATTCTTCGCGAACACCGTGCTGCCCGCGCCCAAAAAACAAATTTTGCTCATGAAAAACTCCTGTTGCGTTGAATGGCATCCTGAAAAACTTCATCCGCGGAACGTGCGGTCAATCTGCCTGCCTTGTATTCCTGGTGGCGGCGTTCCGCTTCCGCGATCCAGCGTTCTTCGTCATATTCCGCCTTATCCTCCGCCAAACCGGAAAGCAGGTGTTCGACAGGCAATGCACGTTCATTTTCCGGAAGCGCCAATGCTTCCTGTTCAACACGAAATAAATCCATGAAGATGTGCCTTTTTACCACTAGTGTACTTGGTGTGGTTTTGCAGGGGCAAATATGTCGTTTTCGTTCAGTCCTGGGTCACTTCATCTTGAGCGCCGGAACAGCCCAATCAGGCCGGCGAGGACCAAGAAGCCCAAGGCGGCGAGGCTGATGACGAACCCCGCCCAGAAGGGGAGGGGCTGATAGGTGAATTCGATGGTATGGGGGCCGGGCGGAGCGGCTATGCCGCGGAAGAGTCCGTTGGCTTTGAGCATGGGCACGCGCGCGCCATCCATCAGGGCCTTCCATCCGGGGGCAAAGGTATCGGCCAGCACCACGATTCCGGGGCTTGGCGCTTCGACATGAAGCACCACTTTTTCCGGGGTGTCTTGTTCGATGATACACGGGACGGAAGGGATGGGTTCGCCGGAGGGGGCAGGGCCTTCCGGAATCAGGATGTCCAGTTGGTTGTATACGTCTTTTTCCGCTTCAAGCGTGCAGGTGCGTGCGGCGTCAAAGGCGGGGTCGCCCAGCAGTTTGAGGGCGGCCGCCGCGCTGGGGGCCACCCGCCAATGCGGCAGCCAACGGCAGCGGGGCCATGCGGTTTCATTCCCATAGAGGAAGAGATTGCCCTCGGCGCGCAGGGGGCGCAGGCGCACGCCCGCTTGTTCCCAGCCCTCGGGGACGAACGGCGCGCCCGTGAGCACGGTGCGCACCGCCATGTGATTCAGCAGGGCGGGCAGGGTGGCCCGGGGAGAGACCCCCGGGGTCCGATCCTCGGTCAATTCTCTTTGCCACCGCGCCTGATCTTTCGTCAACGAGGCACTTGTTCCAGGCTCGATACACAGGGGTGTCACCGAACCGGCGTAACCGGAAACCTTGGAGGCAAGGCGGTGGGCATTCACCAGCACGCGCCCGCCCGCGGTGTGTTCTTCCACGGCGCGGACCATCCGCGTATGCGTCCCCTGGCCCGGGGCATCTTCGAGGGATGGAATCTCATAATAGCGGATGGTGGCGTTGTGGAGATCGATAAACAGGAGGAGCAGAACCGCCACGCCGCACACATTTCCCAGCCATCGCACGCGAAACACCAGAAATATCAGGGCAACGGCCATCAGGGGAATGATGCGGCCCCGGACTTCGGCGGAGGATACATAGAAAAGAAAGCAGGCGCCCGCCAGAAAGATCAGTGAAGAGGCCCACAAGAGCGGGGAGCGTGTGTCCCGTCCCACCGTGAATAAGCGGTCCAACCCCAGGGCGGCGAGCACCGCCAGGCTAAAACTGGCCGGAAACACCAGCGCATCGAAGGAGAGATCGCCGCTCACCAGTGTTTTGCCCAATACGGAGACGACAAGACATGCCGCCGCGGCGGGGAAAAAGAACAGCATTTCGGCCCGGGCCGATTTGTGCAGCACGGCCACGGGCAAGGCCAGGAGGGCCGCGATGCCCATGTAGCCCGCATAGGGCAGAATGTCGGAAGAGGTGCCAAGAAATTGGAGGGGAATGTCCCGGAGGCGCGTGGCCAGATGACCGGCCAGTTCGAGACGGGTGAGGGCGTCGAACGGCGCCTCGAGGGTCATCCACCACAGGCAGGAGGGCAGCCACTGGACGGCCGACACCCACAGGGCCACCACCGGCAGCAGTATCAGGCCTTTCAGGCGGCGTCCGAACCAACTGGTGGCATCCGGCCCCCGAAACAACAGGCGGACCCCGCCATAGGGAATCATGACGGCGAGGGATGCCGCCAGCAGGGGCATGGAACCGGACAAGACCATCATGCCCAGAAAAACGCCGCCCAAGAGGGCCACGCTGTAGCGGCCTTCACGTATGAATTCCCGGACCGCCCAGAACACGAGGGGTATCCAGACCAACCCGTTCAATACATCCGGGCGGGGCAATGCCGCGGCGGAAGCCCCGCAGAAGGCATACACCGCTCCTCCAATCACCGCGGGAAGATATCCCGCATCGAGCGCGCGGAGAAACACCACAAAGAACAGGCCCATCAGGAAAAGGCAGAGAAATCCATGCACGGCGAAGGCGCGTTCGGTGGGCAGGAAGATGAAAGGGGCGTTCAGCGGTTGGAATACCCCCATGGATGGATTGGCAAGAAAGGGCGCACCACACCACTGTTCCGGGGTCCACAAGGGGAGTTCGCCCGCTTTCAATCGCCCGAAGCCCGAATGAAACGCGGGAAAGACCCGTTCATACGGGTTGGAGTTTTCAAAGGCCGTGGTTCCTTTGGCGGTTGGGGGGATGCCGGTATTCAGCCAGAAGACAGGGGCCAGCGCAATGAACAGCAGGCCCGCCAAAAACAGCGGAAAGATTCCATAGCGATCCTGTCCGTCGGGGAGTATGCTCACTTCATCCACTCGCGCGCCGTAACGCGCCGGTGTTGCCGGACGGCGCGCATTTCGGCATGGGTTGTGGCCAAACTATTATGATTATTCCTTTCGCCGGATTCCGGTTCCCTGCCGGAATCCAATGCCTGGACTTCATCCTACCATTGCCCCTCCGGCCCTGTCCACGCCACGAAATCCTGGCGCAACATGCGGAAGGACTCACGGCCAAGTCCGTGGATGGCCTTGACCGTGCCACTCGGCGCGCGCGCTGTATCGCGTGAAGCCTGTTATGGGTGCGTGGCACGGTCAATCCGCCGAAGGTGGATTGGCCGTGGGGTCATTCACAGGAGCGCAGCGGCGCGGCAATTTCGACCGCGTGTCACCCTGTATCAATGGCAGGCGGATTTGAGCGTGCTTCGTCATTTCATTCCTCGTACTGACAAGATAATACACCGTGTATTACCCGCCCATGGTTGCCCTCTTCCGTAAATGCGGCTTTCGCAATCCGTCCGGAAAAACGGGGTGAATACGTGGCGAGATATCCGGGGTAAGTTTTAATGATGGAAACAGCGCAGAATCAACCTGCACCTGCCCTTCTCCACGTTCCGCCCGGCTCCTTGATGTGCCCCCTGAATTTATCATACACTGGTGATGCACGGTGGGCCGCAGGGCTGTGGTGTTGGCGCGCGGGCTCCGTACATCCTCCTTGGCATACGATTCGGAAGGAACTACGCCGTATGAAACCTGTAATTCGCATTCAATTGTCCGTGATGATGTTTATCCAGTTTTTTGTCTGGGGCGCGTGGGCTGTCACCATGGGCACCTATCTGGGCAAAATTGGCTTTTCCGGGGCGGAGATTGGCACCGCCTACAGCACCACGGCGTGGGCGGCGGTGGTGTCGCCGTTCTTTATCGGCATGGTGGCGGACCGGTTCTTCGCTGCGCAGAAAGTGCTTGGCATCCTGCACATCCTGGGCGCGGCCCTGATGTATTTCGCTTCGCTTCAACATTCCTTCGCCATCTTTTTCTGGGTGCTCTTTGCTTACGCGTTGTGCTACATGCCGACCCTGGCCTTGGTCAATGCGATCTCGTTCAACCAAATGGACCGTCCGGACAAGGAATTTCCGGGCATCCGGGTGCTGGGCACATTGGGCTGGATTGTCGCGGGGCTGGTGGTGGGGTACCTGAAAATTGAAGCGTCCGCGCTTCCCTTGCAGATTGCCGCAGGGTCTTCCTTGCTGATGGGCCTCTATTCCTTTACCCTGCCCAATACCCCGCCCAAGTCGGTGGGCCAGAAAGTGTCTGTTGGGCAGATTCTGGGCTTGGATGCCCTCAAGCTGATGAAGAACCCGTCCTTCGCCATTTTCGTGATTTCCTCCCTCCTGATCTGCATTCCGCTCAGCTTCTATTACACCTGGACCAATCCCTTCCTGAACGAGAGCGGCGTGGTGAATGCCGCCGGCAAGATGACCATGGGCCAGATGTCCGAAGTCTTTTTCATGCTGGTGATGCCCTTCTTCTTTGCCCGGCTGGGCGTGAAAAAGATGCTTCTGGTGGGCATGGCCGCCTGGGCCGCGCGGTATGTCCTTTTCGCCTTTGGCAACAACGAATCCCTGGTCTTCATGTTCTATATCGGCATTTTGCTGCACGGCGTCTGCTACGATTTCTTCTTTGTGACCGGCCAAATCTATGTGGACAAGGTGGCCCCGAAGGAAATTCAGGCCAGCGCCCAGGGATTCATCGGCCTCGTCACCTACGGCCTCGGCATGGCGATTGGCTCGCCCATTTCCGGGTTTGTCGTGGACCATTTCGCCCGCAAGGATGCCTCCGGACAAATCACCGCCCATGCCTGGCAACAAATCTGGATTATCCCGGCCTTCATGGCCTTCCTGGTCATCGTGTTGTTTGCGGTCTTGTTCAGGGACACGAACGGACGGGAAGAAACGGCCTCTTGAATCGCCTGCGGTTTGGGATAGCCCCGCAGTAATGTTCCGTGCCGTTTGCTGCCGCAGGCAGTGACCGGCACGGTTTTTACCCCAATAACGCGGATATTTTGACAAAACCAAAAGACCCTCACGCCCAGTCTAACGCATAAACGCATGGGAAAAGGTTCATTATGCCGAAAACATCGAAATCAGGTTGCTTGAAGAAAATCGTGGCCGCGCTGGGGATGGCCCTGATCCTGTTGGGAGTATTCATTTACTTCTATGTCATATTCCCCGTGTGGGGCGCGCCGTTTAACGCCCAGCGGCATGGGCGCCCGCCCATCACCCCCCCTTGGGCGCTCGAATGCTGGCTCTGGGAAGACGACCACAATACCGCCGAGTTCACCCTGGAACTTCTCAATGGCTACCTGGAACACGACTTCCCCGTGCGCACCATTCTCATTGACAGCCCGTGGTCCCTCCGCTACAACGACTTCAAGGTGGACGAGGCCCGTTTCCCCAATCCCCGGCAATTTTTCGCCGATCTGGAAAAGCGCGGCATCCGCGTGGTGTTGTGGATGACCTGCATGGTGGACAGTTACAGCAAAGACCCCGCCATTCAGGATTCCTCGGACTGGTTCCGGGAAGCCGCGGACAAGGGATACGTCGTGGGGAAAGATTTCCAAATAAACTGGTGGAAGGGCAGGGGGGGGCTGGTGGACTACACGAATCCGGAGGCCATGGCCTGGTGGCGCGGCATGCAGGATCAGGTGCTCCAATGGGGGATCGACGGGTGGAAACTGGATGGCACCGCCACCTATTTCTCCTCCAAGATCGGACCGATCCCGGCGCCGTATCAACGCACGCATAAGGGCTGGATGACCATGCGCGGCTATATGGACCATTATTACCGCGGCGAATATCAATACGGCCTGACAAAAAGTCCGGAATTCATCACGCTGGCCCGGGCCATGGACAGCCCGCTGCCCATGGCGCATCCGGAAGGGTTCGCCCCGATTGACGCTTCACCCGTAAACTGGGTGGGCGACAACAAACACCGCTGGGAAGACGATCAACGGGGATTGCAGCGCGCCCTCTATTGCATCCTCAAGAGCGCCGAAAAAGGATATAACGTCGTGGGCTCCGACGTGGCGGGCTATCATGGCGGCGGCGACATCCCCCCCAACCTCTATATCCGCTGGGCGCAATTCTCCACCTTCTGCGGGCTTTTCCTGAACGGCGGCCATGAAGAACGCCGCATGTGGATGCGGTCCCCGCAGGAACTGGAGATAATCCGCACGTTCTCCTGGCTGCATACGGAACTTGTCCCCTACATGTACACCCATGTGGTGGATGCCCACTTTGGCGGAAAACCCTTGATGCGCCCGGTGGCGGGAAAATACCACTATCTGTTCGGGGATGATTTTCTGGTGGCACCCATCTATGAAGACAAGGAAGCGGTTGAAATCACCCTGCCGAAAGGCGCATGGCGGTATTGGTTCAACGATAATGAAGTGATTGAAGGGCCGAAAACTTTTGTGAAAACCATACCGATGAACGAGTACCCCGTGTTTGTGCGCGAAGGGGCGATTATCCCCATGAAAATTGCCCGCGCCTACACCGGCCTTGGCGAACGCGATTGGGAAAATTACCTCACGCTCAATATTTATCCGCGGGGCAAAAACACCATCACCGTGCATCATACCGACAACAGCGGCGATCTTAAGGTGAATGTTGAAAACGCTTCGGACGTGAAGATCGGGTTGGAAGGCGTGGTCAAACCGCATATCCTCCGCATTTTCACCGGGAAAAAACCCGCCAGTGTGAAGCAGGGCGCTACGCTGTTGACCGAAGGAACAGACTGGACGTATCAACCGGAGAAAAACCGTCTTGTGGTGCGGAGTGATCAGGCCACGGCCTGCACTTATGGTGTGACCTTCTAAAATCCGGTAAAATATGCGGGTCTGAGTTCCAACCTGGACAAAATGATGTCTCCTTAGGGGATGGGACCTGCTGGAGAGAAAAAGAATGAAATTCGCCACGGAATATCTGGAATTCAATACCCGCAAGCATCGCGAGTATCTCAACATCACGGATAAGGTGGAGGAAATCGTCCGCAAGAGCGGCATTCGGGAAGGCATGGTGCTGGTCAGCGCCATGCACATCACGGCGGGGGTGTATGTCAATGACGCAGAATCCGGCCTGATCGCCGATATTGACGAGTGGCTCGAAAAAATGGCGCCATACCGTGATGACTACCGGCATCATCATACCGGTGAAAGCAACGGCGACGCGCACCTGAAAAGCCTCCTGATCCACCACGAAGTCATCGTGCCCATCACCCAAGGGAGACTCGATTTCGGCCCCTGGCAGCAAATCTACTACGCGGAATTCGACGGCCAGCGCCGAAAACGGCTTGTTGTCAAAGTCATGGGGGAATAGACAAGATGACAGCTCGTTCGCGCGGCGGAACAGCGGTCCACCGGGAGGTTCCACGGCCATTTCTGAAATGGGCGGGGGGCAAAGGGCAGCTTCTGGACGAATTGCGGAAGCACGCCGCATTGGCGGCGCCCTTTCGCCGGTATCATGAACCTTTTGTGGGTGGAGGCGCGCTCTTTTTCGGTCTGTTTCGCCACGGTGCGCTGGAACAGTGTATACCCTTCCTGTCGGACAACAACGGCAATTTGATTGAAGCGTATCTTGGGGTGCGGGACCACCTTGATGAAGTCCTCCTCCTGCTCAAACACCATCAAGCCCATCATAACAAGGACTACTACTATGCCCAGCGCGGCGCGGCGCCCTCCACGCTTCCGGAACGCGCCGCACGGCTCATCTATCTCAACAGGACCTGCTTTAATGGCCTTTACCGCGAGAACAGCCGGGGCGAATTCAACGTCCCGATAGGCGACTACCAGAACCCGGTGATCTGCGATGAAGCGACCCTGCGGGCCGCGTCTCAGGCATTGAAGAAGGCCGTGATAGAGACCCGGCCCTTTGCCACCGTGCTGCAAAAGGCAAAACCGGGCGATTTCGTCTATTTTGATCCCCCGTATCATCCGGTCTCGAAAACCTCGAGCTTTACCAAGTATGCGAAGGGCGATTTCGGTGAAGCGGATCAACGTGAATTGGCGGACGTGTTCGCCAAACTCACCCGGCGCGGAGTGAAGGCGTTGCTTTCGAATTCCTACACGGAATTTGTCTGTGATCTCTATAAGGACTTTACCGTGGAAACAGTTTACGCGGTGCGGGCCGTGAACAGCCGGACGGACCGCCGGGGAAAGATTGCGGAAGCCCTTGTGCGGAATTTCTAGGCCGGGTTTTTGCGGACCGCTTGGGAAAGACATCTGCAACGTACGTACACGGCGGACCGGGTGGGCCAATCAAACTCAATGGAATATAGGGTGTCAGGGGCGGTCGAGCGGTTGCACGTCCTGTTCAAAATAGCGGTGAATCGCTCTGGGGAGCGTTTTATAATCCAAATGCGCGATGTCGTCGGAAAAATCATTCGAGTTGGTGGTGTTCCAGAACAACACCGTTTTATCCGCCAGATGTCCTTCCTTGGCGTCGAAGATCAAGGCGGCG
>CAYXPO010000052.1:0-13395 GCA_964466925.1 uncultured Nitrospirales bacterium | reverse complement strand
CCCACGAAGCACTTGTCATCCGTGATGGCCACTTTGTCTTTCAGCCGCCCGGATTGCTTTTCCATCTTTTCCCGCAGGGCCTTCAGACGATCCTCGAAGACGTCCGCCAGCGCCACAATCTTCACGTTGTCATTGCCGTTCAGGCTGTCCTGCACCGCGCCGCTGCCGCGTCCGCCGCAGCCAATCAACCCGATTTTCAACGCTTCCTTGCTCTTGGCGGCGCCCGCCGCCTTCGCCGACAACACGGCAAAACTGGCCAGAGCCGACGCTTTCGCGAATTCGCGGCGGGTGATGCCGCCCGCTTGCTTCTTGTCCATGGATAATCTCCCTCCAATCGGTTTACTTGTGTTTTGGATTTTCCAGCCATCCCAACAGGACGGACATGGAGCATATCATATTGTTTTATTCAATTCATAGATCGGTGCGCAAAGAGTCTCTGCCACGAAATGGACGAAAGAAGCGAAAGAGGAAGAGCATATCCGCGGTTAATTTCTCGTGTGGCTCGTGTATTTCGGGGCAATAATCAAAAAATGGGATGTATTTGCAGGTATGCCCATTATTGAAGGTCCGGCGGCACGCGTTGCCCCTGGGCCTGTTTTTCAATGTCGTGATACGCCCCGTAGAACACGCTGTTTGCGTCCAGCCACAGCACGAGCCGGTGCAGGTCTTCTTCGGGCAGGCGGACGTCATGATGGCCGCCGTCCAGCATTTTCATCAATGCGGAAGCGTTCGCGCCAACTTTTCCCGCGATGGACCGCGGCGAACCGTTGATCGCCAGCGCGCCATTGCCGCCGTGTTGCGCCCAGGCAAATTGGGAGAGTGTTTGATAGGCTTTTGACCAGCCCCACGTATCGGAAGGTTCCGCGCTCAGGCGGGGTGCTTTCTTTTCCCGCGCGTGGCACTCGGCGCAATGGCGGTCCAACACCGGCTGGACCAACTGCGGGAACAGTACCGGATACGCGCCCTCGGGTTCGGGGTCAAGTTTCGACGGGGCGCGGCGGAGCGCCATGGGCGGGGCGGGATTTTGTTTGGGCGCGCTTTGCTTGGACTCATGGCAGCCGCGGCAACTCAAGGTTTCCCCGGGATGCAGATAGGTATCCGAGAGCATGGATTGGATGGCGCGGCCTTTTGGGTCAAGCGCCTGAAAATAGAGCGGGACGCCCGCCGGCGCTTCACAATAGACACTGCCGTCTTCTTCGACCGGCGCGGTGCCCAGCACGCCGCGCGCCAGCGATTGCGCGCCGATTCCAATGTTGGGTTCCGTCGCCGCGGGTGTTGTCTTGGGGAATAGCTGGATCACGCGCAACGAGGCAATACGCGTGCCTTCCGGCCATGTGAAGTCACTGTCGTAAATATTTGTAATAAGCAGCCGCCCTCCCTGCCCGGGTTGCGGCGCCTGTGCGGGAATCACCGGCGGACGGGGCCGCGCTTTCAGGGGGATCGGATCAAGACAGGCCATTTCGGGATTCTGATAGAGCAACTCCCGGTTGCCAAAAGCGTCCGCCAGATACAATCCGTACTTTTTCTGGCCGTTGTCATAAACGCACAGGTAAAACGATTCGCTCAGCGGCCACGGGGTGCCGTAGATTTCCGACGTCCGGTTATTGCGCCCCTTGTGCGCTTCACAAGGCACCCCCGGCTTGACTTCGCTCTCCGGAAAGGCCACTTCGGGCGTGATGCGCTTGATCTGCGCCATCGCGCCGTCATCCGGCAGCGCCGGGTCTATCAACACCATCGAACCATAATTCTGCCCGTGGTGCGGGGTGGCCACGGCCACGTACCGTGAAGAATTCGGCACCACGCGGATGGACATCTCCATCCAAGGCCGCAGTTCACGAACCGCCGGGTAATTCCCGTGCGAAGTACGCGGGTCGCGTCCGTCGGGATAGGTGGTCCACAGATGATGCGCCATGTCGGAGTCGCGGTCCACATAGTCCCAGCGGGTGTACACAATCATCCCGTCATGGTTGATGCTTGGGTGCCATTCGTGGGTTTCATGGTGGCTCAGCCGGGTGATGTCCGAGCCGTCGGCGTTCATCGCATGCAAGGTGTAGGTGGGATTTGGCCGGAGGCCGCAGCGCAGGTACCCGCCGCGGCGTTCCGAGATGAAACAGATGCGCCCATCCGGCAGGCAACACGGATCGAAATCGTTCCAACAGCCATCCGTCAGTTGAAGCAGGTGTGCGCCGTCCACCGAAGCGCGGAAAATGTGATAGGTGCTCTCCGTAGTCCAGAGATCATCGTGTGGGGTGCGGTCCGTGGGCGGCACGGGCACTTCCGCCTGCGACCACGCAAAGAGCATGATTTTCGCATCATACTCCAATTCGAGCGAGATAAAGGACCCTTTTTCGAGTTTTTTCCCTTGCAGGCGTCCATTTTTAACCGTGGCATCGGCGAGAATATTGCGTACGGAGGGATTCGGCCCGAAAGGATGCTCAAGAATGAATACGCCGCCGCCCGGCACCGCGTGAAATCCGTAATACTGGTCCACCATGTGCTCGAAACGCGCCCGGTCATGCAGGAGGAAGAGGATGGCGTCGAAATCGAGCAGGGGATTGGCAAAGGCTATCCTTCGGCGAACCGTGAGGACCTCATCAAACAGTTGACGCCTGTCAGAATCGTCCGGCGCCCCTTTTCGGATTTTATCCGCCAGCGTATTCAGTTCAGCCGTTTCCGCACGGAGATCAGGGGGATTGTCCATCGCCTGCAGGCAGTACAACAACGCCTGGGTGCGCCGCACCGCCACATCGGCGGGATCCCGGTCTGTTTCTGCAATCAACGCGGCCTCGTTCAGCGCTTCGGCGCGCAACCGTGCCGCCGCCGTGACATCCGAACGGAACTCCGTCATTTGCTTCTCGATGACTTGGTATTCGCCGTCTGTTCCTTCCGCTACCCGGCAGAAAAAAGCGGATGCCATAAGAAACAGCGACAGGAGCGCACTATAGTGGTTCGCTTTATGTTCATTACCCTTCAGCATCAGCGTTTGATTGTCTCCATCGCACTATCGGGAAGCATCAGCGTGCGAATCGCCTCCCAGTGGGCGGCCATGTTGCTGCCGCGGCTCATATCCCATAAGTCTATACCAACTCGCGCATGGAGAGGGAACTTCCGCCGGACCGGCGCCAAGCCCCATGGCCAACATAATCAACGATACCAGCATCTGCTGCTCCCGTATGGATAGCAGTCCCGGATAATACGTTGATGTTCCGTTAAATTTCCCCTTTCTCCAATGACAACTCACCCTTGGGGGAACAGGTGTTCATGAAAGAAACTATTTTGTGCTTTTGGCCGCAGGCATGGCATTCTTCCCTGCATGAATACATTGGCTGAGATTGAAGCTGCCGCCGATGCGCTGCCGCCCAAGTCGAAAGAAGAACTTTTTCTTTTCCTTGCCGCGCGATTGAGGGGCGCGGGCGGGATTCCGCCTCCGCGGGAATTCAGCCGGGAACAAATCGAGGGGTGGATTGCCGATGACGAGAAGGGGATGCGGCGCTTCCGGGCCGGTTATGAATCCGGGGATAGAATCCGCTGTTACACCTTCCAGGGGCTGCGATAGTTGTACGTCATCCACGCGGGATCGCAGGCGGCATCGGCAAACGTCATCTTGTCCGGATTCCATTTGATGGTCTGCCGGTGGTAATACGCCAGGTTCACCAAATGGCAGATAATGGCCGTATGGCCGCCGATGTCCGCGTTGGTGATGGGCTGCTTGCGCGATTCCACGCATTCCAGGAAGTTCTTGACGTGGTCCTTGCTATCGTAGAGTTTGAGCTTTGCCTGGTCCAGGTATTCTTTTTGGATGGAATCAATGACGGCGCCAAGGGAACCTCCGTCCTCGCGTTTGGCGAACCCCGCGATCTTCTTCCCGTTGAGCCAGAATTCCAGTTGTCCGCGGCTCACCCGCACTTCGCCGTCCGTGCCGTAAAAATGCGCATCGAATCCATCGCCCACCTGCGTGACGGTGATGCCGTTCTTATACACCATGACGGCGCCCCGGCGGGCGTCTTCCTTTTCCGGCGGGCGCACTTCAATGGGGCCGCTCTCATCCATGTCGAGGCCCCACTGCGCAATATCGAAATGATGCGCGCCGAAATCGCAGACCCCGCCGCCGCCGTATTCGGAATACGAGCGCCAGTTCGGGAAGAAATCATTGATGCCGCGCGGGCTCAAGATGGAGTTGTACGGACGTTCCGGCGCGGGGCCCAGCCACAGGTTCCAGTCCAGACCCGGCTCCATCGGTTCTTCGGGAAGATCACAGGGGCGTCCCGGGTCTCCGACTTTGCAGGTGATGCGGTCAATCTTCCCAATGAAACCGTTGCGCACCAATTCACAGGCCACGCGGAATTCCGTCATGGACCGCTGCATGGACCCGGTCTGGAGAATCCGGTTGTGCTTCCTGGCCGCCTGCATCACCGCGATGGCCTCGCGGATGGTGTGCGTCAGGGGTTTTTCGCAATAGACATCCTTGCCGCTTTCCAGTGCGGCAAGGGTGGGGATGGCGTGCCAATGGTCCGGCGTGGCAATGCACACCGCGTCAATGTCCTTGCGCGCGACGAGTTCCCGGAAATCATTGTAGGCCGCGCACTCCGGGGCGCCCCATTCGGGATTTTTCTTGCCGAACGCCATCACCCGCTGTTGCGCCGCGGTCCGGCGTGTCGTGTCCACGTCGCACACCGCCAGCACACGGACTCCTTTGTGATGCAGGAAGGCGTCGAGCAGCCCCCTGTTTTGAATGCCCATTCCGATGAAGCCCATGGTGGTCACGCGGCTTGGAGCGGCGGGTGCTTTTGCGGTGGCTTTCGGGGTGGTGGCGCATCCCGGCAGAACCCATGGGGCCAACGCGGCGGCACTGGCCTTTGTGATGAATGAACGGCGCGAAATCTTCATGTTTCCTCCCATGGCGTATGATTCACCGCCAAGTTTCTCCGGTGGTTGTGGGCAATATCATCTCCAAAACGCTTTTATGGTAGCGCATCCGTGCGGGCGCGCGCCATGTATCTTCAAGCCCCTTCGGGCCGGAAGTGTTATTTTGTCAGGTCCTTGACGCGCAGGTTGCGGAATTCGATTCTGTCGCCGTGCCCCAGGAAGCCGATATGGCCTTTGCTGTTCTTCAAACCGGGATGCTTCTTGCCGTCCAGGCATCCCGCCTCGCTGGCCTTGTCCAGGTCCGCGTCCACGATGGTCACGCCATTCAAAATCACCGTGATTTGCCGGCCCTTGGCGATGATCTCTTCGGAGTTCCATTCACCCACGGGCTTGAGATGGTCGCGTTTCGCGGGCACGATCCCGTAAATCGAGCCGTGCGCCTGGTAATCATGAATTTCCTTGTACTTCGGGTGCCGGTCGTCGAGAATTTGGATTTCCATGCCCTGGTAGGCGGCATCGCCCGACAGCGGCGCGCGGATGCCCACCCCGTTGTTGGCCCCGGGGGTGAGTTTGAATTCAAAGCGGAACGCAAAGTCCGAATAGACCGCTTCCGTGAAAATATTGCCGCCGGGCTTGCACACCATGCAGCCATTCTCCACGCTGTACCCGTTCCGGTCCCCCACCCAGCCGCTCAAGTCCTTGCCATTGAAAATGGAGACAAACCCCTTTTCGCATGTTCCCGATTGGGTCGCGCACCCCAGGCCCGCAACGCCCATCACCGCCAACGTGGCTGCCCACACCAGGGTCCATTTCGTTCGGTTGATCATGATTTCATCCTTTCCATTTCACCAAAAAACGTAATACAGCACCAGCGTTACCGCGATGATGGCCGCGCCGGCCACGGGCACCACCGGAGAGTGGCTCATGTCGAAGTTTTTGTTTACCGGCATGACCACGGGCTCCTTCAGCGGCTTGATGGCGGTGAAGACAATCATGACGAGGGTGAGGCATACCGCCGTGATGGCCATCTGGTTGAGAAAGGCAATGTTGCCCGCGCCTTCCGCGCTCATGGAACCCAAGAACGGCAACGTGCGTACGATGGCCGTCTGTACCGCGCCGAAGTGGAGCGCGCCGTAGATCGGCACATTGGCGAGCATCGCCGCAATGGCGGCCGCGGGCGGCGTTCGCTTGACGATCAGGCCAAAAACGAAGGCGGTGAGGATTCCGGGGGAAATGAAGCCTTGAAAGTCCTGGATGTAGTGAAACACGCCCCCGAAGCGCGGGTCCGCCAGCATGGGCGCAATGAGGCAACCGACGACCACAAAAATCATGGTGGCCAGGCGCCCGGTAAAGACCAGTTGCCGTTCGCTGGCGTTGCGCCGGATATACCGTTTGAAAAGGTCCATGGTGAATATGGTCGAGGCCGAATTTAGCATCGAGGCCAGCGAACTCATTACGGCCCCCGCCAGGGCCGCCAGCATAAAGCCCCTCAGGCCTTGAGGAATCAAGTGACGCACCATCACGGGGTACGCCGCGTCTTTGGCCGTGCCGCCCGCGCCGCCCAATTCATTCCGGAACAGAATCCACGCCATGATCCCCGGAATGACGATTACAAAGGGGATGAGCAGTTTCAGGAACGCGGCGAACAAGATGCCCTTTTGCCCCTCGGCAAGGCTCTTCGAGGCAAGCGTGCGCTGGGTGATGTATTGGTTCAGCCCCCAATAATAGAAGTTGGGAATCCAGATGCCGAACAGCAATGCCGTGAACGGAAGCTCCGGGTGATCGTTGGGCAGGCGCATGTGCATCTTTTCGCCGGCCTGCGCCATGAACGAGCCCCATCCCGCGATCAGGCCGCCCTCGGGCGTCATGGCCTGAAGCCCGAAAAACAACACGATGGCGCCGCCCAGAATCAGGGCGGAACCCTGGATAAGGTCGGCCCAGATGACCGCCTTCAGCCCGCCAAACACCGTATAGGCCGCCGCCAGGATGCCGATGAGCCAGATGCTGGCCACCAGCGGCCAATCAAAAATGGCATGTATCGTCAACCCTCCGGAGTACACGACCGCCACGATGGTCACGCACACATACACCACCATGAGAAACAGCGACATGATTGTCCGCGCCGTGGCATTGTACCGGTATTCCAGGTATTCGGGAATGGTGAAAATGCCCGCGCTCAGAAAACGGGGAAGGAAGAATACGGACACAAAGACCAGCGTGATCGCCGCGACCCACTCGTAACTGGCGATGGCAAGCCCCACATTGCCCGCGCCCGCGCCGCTCATGCCAACGAACTGCTCCGTCGAGATGTTCGCCGCGATCAGCGAGAATCCAATCAGCCACCAGGTCGCGCCGCGCCCCGCCAGGAAATAGTCCGCGCTGTTCTTCTCCCGGCGGCTCTTGTACATGCTCACCCCCAAAACCGCCGCCACAAAAAGAAGGATGGACACATAATCAACAAAAGTCATGGTCATGGATGGATATTCCTTATCACGCGTTTTCCTTCAGCCGGCGCGGGCCTCGGCAGCCTTACTTGGCGCCCAACCGCCCCATTATCGTAAAAGGGGTCCTCCATCTTCAAAAACGCACGCCATCCGGCTTTTTTCGCCCCCTTGAATGCCGGCATACCAGCCTCTATTATGACACGGAGTCTTTTTGGGGCCTCTTGGGCCGGGCATGGCGAACAAGGAGAACGGAACGATGCTGGGAGCCGTACTGTTGATGTCAAGTGTGTGTTTTTTCGGGGTGGCGGAGGGCGTTGAACGGTTCCCGGTGGCGGGGGCGGAGGAACTGCGCACCGCCGCGGGCGATTGGCTGGTACAGGGCGAAGTGCGGCCCGCAAGAATCGTACGCAGCGCTGATGGCCGTGACCTGTTTCTGGTCAACGGTTTGGTGGCGCGCCGGTTCCGGATGTCTCCGAATGCCGCAACGGCGGGCTTGGATGATCTGCGCACAGGCACATCGCTGTTGCGCGCGGTCAAACCCGAGGCGCGCGTGCGGGTGGACGGGGTGGACTACGCCGTGGGCGGCTTGGCGGGACAGCCGAACAACGCCTACCTGAGCGAGGCGTTTCTGGACGCGCTCACGGCGGCTCCCGGTGCGCTCGCATGCATCCGGGTGGAGGAATTGCCCGTCGAAGCGCGCATGGGCTGGAACCAGATGCGGCATTGCGCGCCCGGCAGCGTGTGGCCGCCGAAGGGCGCGCATCTGCGGTTTGACTATGCGCCGCCCGAAGCAGCCGCGCCGCCCTTCACGGTTTCGGTCCATTACGAGTTGTACGAGGGCATTCCTGTGTTTTGCAAATGGATCACCGTCCACAATAGCGGAACCGCGCCGATCCTGCTCGAAACATTCACCAACGAACTGTTGGCCGTGGTGGAATACGGCGCCACCGTCGAAAGCCGCGACATGGCCGTCCAAACGCCCCATCTTTTTGTCGAAACCGACTATGCGTTTCTTGGGATGGGCGCTTCCGATTCGTCGCGGCATTCCGTTTTCTGGCGTGCCGATCCCGAATACGCCACGCAGGTCAACTATGAATTGAAAACCCCCTGCCTGCTGGAAACCTGCCCGGAATTCGGTCCCGCCGAAACAATTGCCCCGGGCGGCGATTTCGTTTCGTTCCGCACCTTCATCATGCCCCTCGACAGTTATGACCGCGAGCGCAACGGCCTCGCGCAGCGCCGGTTTTACCGCACGGTGGCGCCGTGGGCCACGGAAAATCCGCTGATGTTGCATGTGCGCTATGCGGACCGCAAGACGGTGTTTAATGCGATTGACCAATGCGCCGAAACCGGTTTTGAAATGGTCATTCTGTCCTTCGGCAGCGGCTTTGACGCCGAGGACGATTCGAAATCCAATTTGCGCAAAATGACGGAGTACAACGAATACGCGCGCTCGAAGGGCATCGAGATAGGCGGCTACTCGCTGCTGGCCTCGCGGCATATTGATGAAAAGAACGATGTCGTCATGCCCGAAGGGAAAAAGCCCGCGTTCGGCGCCTCGCCCTGCCTGCTGAGTGAATGGGGCGGCGCCTATTTCAACACGTTGACGGCTTTTTTTGAGCAAAGCGGCTTTTCGCTGCTGGAACACGACGGGTCCTATCCCGGCGACGTATGCGCGTCAACCGTCCATCCCGGCCATGCGGGCCTCGCCGATTCGCAATGGAAACAATGGCGTAAAATCACCTCGTTCTACCATTGGTGCCGGGAGAAAGGCATCTACCTCAACGTGCCCGATTATTATTTTCTCTCCGGCTCGAACAAGACCGGCATGGGCTACCGGGAAACCAATTGGTCGCTGCCGCGCGCGCAGCAGGTCATCCATACGCGCCAAAACATTTTCGACGGCACGTGGGAAAAGACCCCGTCCATGGGGTGGATGTTCGTGCCGCTTACCGAATACCACGGTGGCGGCGAAGCGGCCACCATCGAGCCGCTCGACGAACACCTCGATCACTACGAGCGCATGCTGGTGAGCAATCTTGCATGCGGCGTGCAGGCCTGCTACCGGGGCCCGCGCCTTTATGACACCGATCGCACCCGGGACCTGGTCAAAAAGTGGGTAAGCTGGTACAAAGAGTATCGCGATATCCTGGAGAGCGACCTCATTCATGGCCGGCGCGCCGACGCGCGGGATGTGGACTGGATGTTGCATGTCAATCCGGCACTCGAATGCAAGGGCATGCTGGTGGCGTTCAATCCGCTCAACGAACCCGTCACGCGCACCATCACCGTTCCCCTTTATTACACCGGCTTGACGGACAAGGCTGAAGTGCGCGTTGAAGACAAGGACGCCCGCGTGGTCCCGCTCACCCGCGATTACAAGGTGGATGTGGCGCTGAACCTCCCGGCGGAAGGCTTCACCTGGGTCCTGTTCAAATGACTCGCAAACATGGAGAGACAAAAATGCCTTTGTTTACCGTTCCCGCATTTTCCGAATACGGCAAGCGCATGCTCCTCGCCTCAGGTATCGTTTTGGTCCTTCTTGGCGCGGGGTGCCAAACCACCCCTTCAACCGCAAAAGAACTTGCACCAGACCTTGAAATACAGGACCTATTCGAAGGAGTGCGCATCCCGAACATGGACGTTGCCATGGACGGCACGATTCTCGCCTTTGCGAAATCGGGCCATTTGCTTCGCCGCAGCGAGGATGGCGGCAAGACGTGGAGCCCCCCGCAGGAGGTGGGCGAGGACGGCGGCGGCAGTTGCATCGTTGACCGGACCTCCGGCGATGTGCTGATGGTGCGCGCCGACAAGGGCTATCTCTGGCGCAGCAAAGATCAGGGCAAATCCTGGGCGCGTGAAACCATAACAATCCTTCCCAACCCTTACGGGCACGGCACGCCGGACGGCATCCCGATGGACACCAGTTGCTCGGAATCCGGGGTTACCCTGCAACATGGCAAGTATCCGGGGCGCTTGTTGATGCCCGGACGCATCATGCCCCCAAAAGGCAACAACGATCAGGAATGGTGGCCGTATCACTACGACACCTCCATGTACAGCGATGACGGCGGCAGGACATGGCAGGTGAGCGGTCCCGTCCAGAGCGGGACCGGCGAGGGCACGCTGGCGGAAATGTCAAACGGCGACATCTATTACAATGCGCGCTCGCACTTGTCCGTAGACCATCGCCGCCAAATCGCCTGGAGCTACGACGGCGGCGCGATGTATGTGGATTGGCGGGTGTGCAACGATCTGCGCGAAGTGGGCGAACCATTTTATTTTAAGTACGGTACTGAACCCAGCTACGGCTGCAATGCGGGGCTGGTGCGGCTGCCGCTCGAATGCACCGGCGGCAAGGATGTGATGGTTTTCAGCGCGCCCGACAATCCCGGCAAGAGCCGGATTCGCATGTCGGTGTGGGCCAGTTTCGACCGCGGCAAAACCTGGCCGGTGAAACGGCTGGTCTATGAAGGGCCCAGTGCCTACTCTTCGCTGGCGGCGGATAAAAACGGCACCATTTATCTGCTCTTTGAGAAGGGCGTGAAAAAATTGTATGAGACGGCCGCATTTGTCAGATTTGATCTGGCCTGGCTGACCAAAGGCCATGATCTTGAAGAACTGATGGCCGCCCCGGTAACCATTCACCGCCCGCTGGGCGAACGAAAACGATGAGGGAGGCCTGTGCGGAACGGCTGCTTTCGCAGGACGCCGCCGCGGTACTTTCCCGGCAAACAACGGAGGATGAAAACGCCATGAAGATGCTGAACCGAATTTCGCGCCACGTTAACATCACAGGGCTTCTCACGGCTCTTGTTCTCGCTTCGATGATGCCCAGTTGCGCCTCCGGTGGCAAATCAGAGGAAAAATCCGGCGCGAAGGCCCGGGAGACCGCCGAACAATACCCCTTCAAGACGGCGCTTGTCACCCGGTGGGGGCGTGATGTCACCCCGGAAAATGCCTGGACCGAATACCCGCGCCCCCAGTTGGCGCGGGAGGCGTGGCAAAATCTGAACGGGTTATGGGACTACGCCGTTACGCCCATTGACCAGACGGCCCCGCCGGAACACTGGGCGGGCAAAATCCTGGTTCCCTTTTCCCTGGAATCCAAACTTGGCGGCGTCCAGCGCCTGCTTCAGCCAAACGAAGCGCTGTGGTACCGCCGTTCTTTGGAAATGGCCTCCACGGCGGAGCTGCGGACACTTCTGAATTTTGAAGCGGTGGACTATCGTTGTGACGTCTGGATCAACGGCCTCCTCGTGGGGAGCCATCAGGGGGGCAACACCCCGTTTACGCTTGACGCGTCAAGCGCCGTGCGCCAGGGCGCAAACGAGATTGTGGTGCGTGTGGAGGATGCCACGGAGGCATGGCAGCTTCACGGAAAGCAGGTCCTCCGGCCCAAGGGAATCTGGTATACCCGCGTGTCCGGGATTTGGCAAACGGTATGGCTGGAGCAGGTGCCCAAAACCTATATCGAAGACCTGTGCATTCACACGGACGCAGGCGCCGGTACAGTGCGCCTTGCGGCGAAAATAAACGGCCCCGGCGAATGCCCGGCGCTTCGGGTGACGGTGAAAGACGGGGAACGCATCGTGGCCTCCAAAGAAGGTTCCGCAGCGGGCCTCGACATCCCTCTGGAACACCCAACACTTTGGACGCCGGACACGCCCCATTTGTACGCGCTGGACATTGCCTTGCTGGATAAAAGCGGGAACACCGTGGACCGTGTGGCGTCCTATACCGGCATTCGAAGCATCGGCAAGACCCGCGGCACGGACGGACATCTGCGCTTCACCCTGAATGGGGAGACGATTTTTCACTGGGGGCCGCTGGACCAGGGCTGGTGGCCCGACGGCCTGCTCACCCCGCCCTCGGACGAGGCGATGCGGTACGATATCGAGTACCTGAAAGCCGCGGGCTTCAACATGATCCGCAAGCACATCAAGGTGGAACCGCGCCGCTATTACTATCATTGCGATCGCCTGGGCATGATGGTGTGGCAAGACCAGCCCAGCGCCGGGCACGGTCCGAAATGGACGTTCATGATGCCCGATCCAGAGGACGCCCAATGGCCGGACGAGCACCACACGCAGTACATGCTGGAACTGGAACGCATGATTGACACCTTGGAGAACCATCCGTGCATCGCGGTCTGGGTGCCGTTCAACGAGGCGTGGGGCCAGCACCGTTCCATCGAGGTGGGCCAGTGGATCGCGCAACGGGACCCCTCCCGCCTCGTGAACATCGCCAGCGGGGGGAACTTCTGGCCCGTGGGAGACATCGCGGACAATCACGCCTATCCACACCCCAACTTTCCCTTTGACGCCGCGCGCTATGACGCCTTCATCAAAGTGGTGGGCGAATTCGGCGGCCACGGATTCCCGGTGGAAGGCCATCTGTGGAATCCGGACCAGAAAAACTGGGGCTACGGCCAATTGCCGCAAACGCTGGACGAGTACAAGCAGCGTTACCGCGTTTCGCTCGAACACCTGAAGGATTTGCGCGCGCAAGGCGTAGCGGGGGGCGTGTACACCCAGACCACGGACGTGGAGAGCGAAATCAACGGTTTGCTCACCTACGACCGTGAGGTGGCGAAAATATCCGCCGAAGAACTGGCGGCGCTTCGCCAGGAACTGCTTCCCGATGGAACGCTCGTTGCCACGACCTACATCAAATATCGTCCGGGAAGCCAAAAGCACTCCGTGGTCTGCACACGGTTCAAAATGGACGAGATTGACGCCCTGCTGAAAGCGCTCCCGGAAACCCGGAAGCCATGAGCGCCTCCGGCCCAATTCTCGTGTTGGGCGCGTATGGACTCGCCGGACGCGCCATCGTGGAACGATTGGCCGAACGCACGGACTATTCCATTCTTGCCGCGGGACGCAACGCCGAAAAATTAGACGCAGTGCTGGACACCGTGAACAACCATCGGGTGAGCCGTTGTATTTTTGACGTTTCCAATCTGCCTGCATTGCGCGATACCTGCGCCAAGGCCGACTTCGTCATTAACGCGGTGGGCCCCTTTGCGCAACATGGAGCCGGTATTGCGCGTACCGTGGTGGAGTGCGGACGCCCCTATCTCGAC
>CAYXPO010000051.1:0-13504 GCA_964466925.1 uncultured Nitrospirales bacterium | reverse complement strand
GCCGCCTCGAGTATGGCGAGGCGTTCTTCCACCTGGCCCCGGCGCATGCCCATGGCGAGGACCTCGGTTTCTCCGTCAATCTCCGTCACAATATTGAAATCGAGGAGAAGCTCTTCCAAGGGAAACGCCAGGAAGGGTTCAAGTTCAAAGGGAACCGCCGCGGCGACACGCCGCCGGCCCCGGAACGGGATGGACAAGGTGCGCACGATGCTGTTCGCGGAACTTTCGCACAGTACATAGAAGGCGGGCTGGACGCTCAGCGTGTTCAGCGCGTCATTCAGCGCGGCCACCATGGCCTCGAAACGTTGTCCCGGTTCTTCGTACTGTGCGCGGCGGGACACCAAGTCCAGCACTTTGGGCAACTTTCCGGAGGCCTTGATCACGGCCACGCGGACCTCGTCGCCCGCGATTTCTATCGCGCCAACTTTGGCTCCAAATCCCATTCTCTCGTGCTCCTAAAGGAGGTTGGTTGTCAGCTATCCGCTTTCAGCGGTCAGCTTTCAGCGGAGGGTTCTATTATATAATAATGCCTGATCATACTTGATTATCGAATCACACGCCAATCCAATATGCGAAAGGCCTCGGACGGCATGGTGGTGGCTTCCATGGGGATTTCGTCCTGGGCCGCCGGGTCCTCCATCACGGGGGGATTTATCATGGCCTGCTCTTCCGGAGGAGTGAGAGGTGTTCGCCATACATAGGCCTCAATGCGGACCATGATATCTTCAATCATGCCATCGCCGTAAATGCGAAATACGTTGCTGTTCACCCGGAACGGCGCACCCGTCTGGCCGGTTCCCGTGCCGGTACCGGTACCGGTACCGGTGCCCTTGCCGGTGCCGGTACCCGTGCCCGTGCCCGTGCCCGTGCCGGTACCCGTGCCTGTGTTCGTGCCCGCTTTTTGTTCATCATTCCGCTTCAAAAATGAATTGGGCTTGTTCGTTTGCGGGGAGGTGCGGTTTGTGTTAGTGGTGTTTTTCCCGGAATTCAGGCCTGTATTCGCAGTTCCCGTATTCGCCGGTATGCCGAATTGGGAAAACTGCGAGGCGTCCATAAAAGGCTCATTGAGGGCCTGCTCGCGGATTTGCTGGCCTTGGGCGATATCAAAGGTGCCGCCGGCGCCCGCGATGATGGCGGCGATGACTTCTTCACGGGCGGTGTTGATATTGACTTGGCCTTTCCAATCGCCATGGACGGTGAGGTATTCAGAGAGCGGAAGTTGTTCTTTTTCGGGGTCGCCAAAATACATTTTAGGGGTCATATGCTTGATGAGCAACAGTTCTTCGATGGAATCCATGGGGCCGTTTTTGCAGGGGAAGGGGTTTTCCAGACTATTATAATAGTCATTTTCGGCGCCTTCCTGCCGTTCATCGTCGTCATCGTTATAGTCGAGCCAGTCGAGAATGGCGTCCACAATAGCTTCGGCCGACTCCTCGTTGTCCAACTGCCGGTACCGGAAAAATTCGACCAGGGCATTCACCAAATTCTCACGTTCCTTGGGGATTTCTTCGCTGGTGTCGAGGAGTGCGTTGAGGTTAATTTTTCCATATTCGTCGGAGATGCTGGCGCGCATGGTGGCGTCGTTCAGGGGTTCGAAGGGAATCCCTTGCGCCCACGGCACAGGATCGAGGACGCTGTCAACTTCCGGTTCGCCGTTGAGCTGGGTGTCCGCGAGGTCGGTGGCAAGCAGGCCAAGCCCCCGGGCGACGGCGGATTTGGCCGCGAGATAGGCCTCGAAATCGCTTCCCTGGTTGGTGGCAAAAGAGGCCTCGACTTGGGATTCGTAGCTGAATTCAATGACAAGGACGGTCAGCAGTGCGATAAAGAGAAGGGCGAGAATCAAGGCCACACCTTTGTTATGTTGGTGGTTCGTTCTCATCATTCGTCAGAACCTTTATGACGGCTGCCGGAGGAAGAATGGCGGTTGTCCGAGGAAGAACGTGTGCGGGGGGAAGCGCCGGACTGCTTGTTTTTATTGGTTTTGGTTTTCCCCGTTTGAACGCCTTTTCCAAAGAGATCGCCGTTGGAATCCTCCATTTCAACCGTATTCCGCTTCATGTTAAGGTCCATGAATTGATCGATGACGCCGACGCCGGAAGGGATGCCGATGGTGAGGTTGAGATCGGGTTCTTCAAGGGGATTGATGCCGGATTGGGAGTCCATCGCCAGTTCTTCCTCGGTGCGCATGAAATTAATATTGACCTGGATGGCCCAGGGCATGCGCCCTTCCGCCAGGGAATCCCAGTCTTTCAGCCATTCGTCCTGGTCGCCGTCATAATAGAGAATGTCCATGGAGGCGATGGGGATTTTGCGCTCGGAGACGGGAAAGTCCACATCGGTGATGGAGGAATCCTTTTCGGCGCTTTCCAGCACGAGCGGCTCTTCGCGGATCACCAGCATGTATTCCCGATCTCTATCGCCGGGCTTTTTGTCAATGGCGACCTGGCCCACGGTGGCGTCTTCCGTGTTGGAATATTCATTGGTCAAGTCATAGGTGATCACCTTCAAAACGCCGGGGAGCGCGGTGGAACCGGGCATGGTGAGCGAGGTGCAAAACCGCAGGGTATCGGCGGGACCGAAGGGGCCTTCCTTGTCGGTTCCGAGCAGTTGATATTCCGGAGAAATACAGGCGGCATCCGAGTAGACGGAGCCGAGGTTTTCGCTCAAATGCCGCCAGAGGACTTGCTTAAAACGCGTCTTTTCCGACTCTTCGCGGGCCATTTCAGTGGAATCCAAAACAGAGGAAAAGCTTTCATACACAATGCCCACGACCACGCTCAACACGGAGACGGCCACCAGCAATTCAATGATGGTGAAGCCCGCCCGCCGCACGGCATGTAGTGTTGGCCTGTGGTTCATGCTGCTCCGTTAACTCCGTTAAAATCCGTCACTGTCAAACATGCTGGAACCCCGGTGCCGGCCGGCCCCGGAACGCCCGCCACGTCCGGAACGTCCGCTGCGCGAGGAACCGCCGTCGTCATCACCCCAGCCGCTGTTAAACCCCGATCGGTCTTTGTTCTTGTTCTTGTCCTTGTCCTTGTTTTTATTCTTGTCTTTTCCCCGGCGGCTGCCAGAACTCGATCCACTGTCCTTCGAGGAGGCCCCCGCCTTGGCCTGCGGGCGCCCGCCTTTCTGGCCGCCTTTTTCCGTATCCTGGTCGAGGGAGCCGGTGAAGTAGACGTAGAAATGGAGGGAACGTTCTTCAGCGGGTCCTTTGATGGAGGCTTCGACATTGTAAAGCATGACGGTTTCGTCTTCACTTTCCTGAGCGGCATTGAAGGACCAGGTGTAGCCGGGATAGCGTTTCCCAAAATCGCCTTCGCCGGACAACTGGCCCGCGGCCACCTGCACCTCGGCCCAAGAGGCGACGCCTTCGGTGAATTGGCGCAAGGCGACTTCTTCGTTGATGGCCTGATTCACGCGGAGGGCGGTGTATTGGGCGTCGAGAAGCACAAACAGGGCGGTGCCAAGCACGGCGAGGGCGGCCAGCACTTCCACGAGCGTGAACCCGCGGCCGCGCGCGCGCACAGGAACTGGTCTTTGGCTGAAACAAATCACCGGATATCCTGCTTTCCATCCAAAATATTGGTGCCGCCGGTGAGGGGATCCCAAATCACGGTAAAATAATCTGCATCACTATTAACGATGTGGAACCCCACCTTTGAGGACAGGCCGAGGGGCGAGAGTTTCACCTCCGCAACACCCCGGCTCTGGGCGTTTCCGTCAATAATCACGGATTCAATGCGGATATTGCCGGGCAGGATTACCCGCTGGAGCGCCGGATCGGCCAGTTCCTGTTCCTCAGGTTCGGCCAAATCGAGCGAGAACTTGTCCTTGGACTCGAAAAGCGGCCCGATTTCGTCGAGAATGCTTTCCTCCTGTTTCACGTTCTTGGCCCGTTCCTCCAGCACGCGCCGGGCAAAGCGGTCGAATTTATCGGCCAATTGCCGGTTCGCGGCGGTATCGTCGAAGCCGTCCGGAAGCCCCAGGGTGCCGCTTTTGGTGCGCGCGCCCGCCAGCGCACCGCTGATATCAGCGGAGGACATGCCGCTTTTTTTCAGTTGGGAAAACAGGGCAAGCTGGTCTTGTTCGGGTTCGCCCTCGGTGGATTCCGGTTCAGGGTAGACAATGCGGACACAATAGTATTCCTGCTTGTCCAAGTCGAAATAGGCGGTGATGTCTTCGCGAAACAGGGTGGATTCGGCGATGGCGGCGCGCCCGTAATTGGACAAATGGCGCGCTTCGCCTTCCAATTCGGTAAACATGATCACGGGCGCGATCTGCGGGAAGGCGATGGCGGCGATCAGCGCGATAAGAAAGATCACCACGCTGAGTTCCAGCAGGGTGAAACCGTCCGCGCCCCGCCGGAGGGGCCGGCATCGCGGGGGATGTATCAAAGGCGCGCGCGCCGGGGAGTTCATGGGGCACCTTTCACCTTGCGCATGGAGCACGAGGAACGCCGCACACGCGAAGAGCGTGGCGGACAGGCCTTATTTTTCGTTGCCTTTAAGGTTGGAACTGCTGATGTCCGCATCATATCCGGAGCCGCCCTGGCGTTTGTCGGCGCCATAGGAGACGATGGTATACTCCCGGGCGCTCGTCAACGTGTACTGATAGGGGTTGTTCCAGGGGTCATTCGGGATGCTTTCCTGGTCAAGGAATTTGAGGCCCTTGGGGTTGTTGATGAGTGCTTCAAGAGAATCGGGATATTCCTTGAATTTCATGCGGTACATTTCAACGGCGGTCATGAGCGTGCGGATTTCGGCCTTGGCCTTGGCCTGGTCGCCTTCATCCATGGCGTTAATGACATAGACGCCTACGGTGGTGGCCAAAATGGCGATGATGGAGACCACGACCATCAGTTCCACCAGGGTAAAACCCGCGGAATTCCTGAACCGTCTTTGTTTGCGTTGCGTGTTCATGGTTAGTTTCCCTTTATGTTCGTGCTCATCGTGAGGATGGGCAGCAAGATTGCCAAAACAAGGAAGCCGATGAAAATGCCCATGACAATAATAATGATGGGTTCCACAAGGGCCACCATGGCGTCAACGGTCACCCGGACGTCATCGTCGTAGGTGTCGGCCACTTTCATCAGCATGTCTTCTATTTCGCCGGAGCGCTGGCCCAGTTCGATCATGTGGATCATCATGGGGGGGAAAAGGGCGGTCTCCTTGAGGGGGAGGGCGAGATCCCGCCCGCGGCGCACCCCGGCCTTGACGTCGTCCATGTGGTCCTGGATGAATTTGTTTTCGAGGACGGTGTTGACGACTTCAAGCGCGGGAAGCATGGTGAGTCCGCTTTGGAGCATGGTGCCAAGGGTGCGGGTGAAACGCGCGCAGACCAGCTTGCGGTGGAGGTTGCCATAGACCGGGATACTCAGCTTGATGCGGTCCCAGCGGCGGCGGCCCTCTTCGCGGGAAACCCAGAACCGCCACAGCCCATAAACGAGAAAGACCGCGATGATGAGGAAAATCCAGTAGTGCCCGACGAAGTTGCTGATCTTAATCATGGTTTCGGTGATAACGGGCAATTCGGCCTTTTGCTTCTGGAAGATTTTGGTGATGCGGGGAACGATGACCATCATGAGAAAGACGATGACGCCGAAGGCGAACACGCCCATGAAGGCGGGGTAGGCCATGGTGGAAATCATCTGGGATTTGAGTTTGGCCTGCCGTTCAAGCACGTCGGCCAGCCGCATCAATACGCCCTCGAGGGCGCCGCTGGTCTCGCCGGCGCGCACCATGTTGATATAGAGGGCGGAGAAGATGCGCGGATGCTCGGCCATCGCGTCGCCGAGGCTGGCGCCGCTGTTGACCTTGTCGCGGATTTCATAAATGGCGGCCTGAAGACGGGGGCGGCTGGTTTGGTCGAGCAGCGCGCCCAAAGACTCGACAAGGGGCATGCCGGCATGCAGGAGCACGGAGAACTGGCGGGTCATGAGGGCGATGTCGCGGGTCGAGACACGCCCGCGGCGGCGGCGCCCGATGACCGCCCCGCCCTTGCCGCTGGTGACGGCGGTGATGCCGGCTTCTTTGCTCTCCTGGAGGGTGGTGGGGTAGAGTTCGAGTTCCCGCAGCTTGCGCCGGGCCTGAACCGGGTTGTCGGCATCAATGACGCCCTTGGTGGATTTCCCGGTGGATTTTATGATCGCCTTATATTCGTAAACTGCCATTAGATGCCTGGAGAGGGTTGCTGTCCCGTATATGCTTGCCGGACCCGGCGAAATACTCGCCGCCGGTTATTCAATGATTTCAACTTCAAAGTCCTCGCGGGTGACCCGGAGAATTTCTTCGAGCGTGGTCAATCCGCGCATCATTTTTTCCGCGCCATCCTCGCGCAGCGTGCGCATGCCGAATTTTCGGGCCTCGCGCTTGATGACGTTCGAGTCCGAGCCGCGCAGCACAAGTTCCTGGATGGTGGGGTTCATCACCAGCAGTTCAAAAATGCCCGTGCGCCCGTAATACCCGCGCCCGGAGCATTTGTCGCAGCCTTTTCCGCGCCAGAGGACTTTGGCGCGCGGGGAGTCGGGGCTGATGTTGACTTCCTGCAAACTGGCGCGTTCGGGCGCATACTCCTCCTTGCACTGGCTGCAAATCCGGCGCACGAGGCGCTGGGCCTGGATCGCAATAGTGGAGGAAGTGACCAGGAACGGTTCAATGCCCATGTTAATGAGGCGCGTGATGGCGCCCGCGCTGTCGTTGGTATGGAGGGTGGCAAAGACCAAGTGGCCGGTCAAGGACGCCTGCACCGCCATTTCGGCGGTCTCGTGGTCGCGGATTTCGCCAACGAGAATGACATCGGGGTCCTGGCGGACGATGCTGCGCAATCCGGAGGCAAATGTCAGCCCGACCTTGGGGCGGACCTGCATCTGGCCGATCCCGGGAATGAGGTATTCGATGGGGTCTTCAACCGTGATGATGTTCTTGTCGGGGGAATTGACTTTTTGGAGCGAGGCATAAAGCGTGGTGGATTTTCCGGAGCCGGTGGGTCCGGTGACCAGGATGATCCCGTGCGACATGGCGATAAGCTTGTCCATAATCTGGTGATCGCGGGAATCCATGCCGAGCTGTTCGAGGCTGAAAAGGAAATTGCCCTTTTCGAGGATGCGCATCACGATGCGTTCGCCGTGCGCGATGGGAATGATGGAAACGCGAATATCAATTTCTTTTCCGCTGAGGCGGATTTTGATGCGCCCGTCCTGCGGCACGCGGTGTTCGGCAATGTTGAGATTGGCCATGATTTTAACACGGGAGACCACGGCGGCCTGCTGCGACTTGGGCACCTGGAATTTTTCATAGAGGAGGCCGTCTATGCGGTAGCGCACGCGGACGTCGCGTTCAAAGGGCTCGATGTGGATGTCGGACGCGCGCTCTTTGACGGCGCCGGTGATGACGAGGTTGATGAGCTTGATGATGGGGGCTTCGTTGGCGAGGTCCAGAAGATCGCGTTCGGATTCCGCCCCGTCAAGGGTGTGAACGACGCCTTCTTCGTCGTCGCTGTTGGCCATGGTGATGCTGTCAATCATTTCGGCGGCGTTTTCACCCTGTTGCTCGAAATAGGTGTCAATGATGTTTTGAATATCGGCCTTCCGGCAGAGCACGGGCTGGACGGGACCGCCCAGAAGCAGGCGGAGATCATCGAGGGGCAGGAGGTTCACCGGGTCGTTGATCGCGACGTAAAATGCGGCGCCGTTTTGCCGGAACGGCACCATGTAATACTCGCGGATGAAGTTGATGGGGACCTTGGTGGTGAGGGCGGAGTCAATCTGCCCTTTGAGATTGGGCTCGAAAGGGATGTCAAATTGATCACTCAGGGCTTCGAGAATGTGCTCCTCTTCGCAATAGCCCAGATCAAGCAGGATTTCGCCCACGCGCTTGGGGCGGATTTTCTGGAGTTCAAGGGCTTCCTGCACCTGCTCGGGATGCACGAACCCCTTCATCAGGAGAATCTCACAAAGTTGCCGATCCTGCTCAACCTGCATGGCTCACCTCTTGATTTCTCCCTTGCTGAAGGCAGGTTCGGCATTCTGATCAATCACGGCGTCCACCCGCTCGAAGGTGGGGTGATGTTGTTTGCGCAACTGGCGTTTGGTCTTGATCTTCTTGAAGAAACCGTCCTTGAACAGCTTCTCGATGTTGGTGTCGCGGTATTCCCCGAGTTTGTAGCGGGTGATGCGGTCCAGGTCGGAGTGTTCTTTGACTATGTGGGGGGTGACCAACACCACGAGGTTCTTCTTCGTGATGACGTTGTTGCGCTTTCCGAACACCCAGCTAATCAACGGAATGTCGCCGAGGAGGGGCGGCTGGGTGCGCGTGCGGTCTTTTTGGTCTTTAATCAGCCCGGCGAGAACCACCGTGGACCCGTCTTTCACCACGATCTTGTTCTTGACGAGAGACTTGTCGGTGGTGGGACCGGCCACGTTGGGGTCCATGCCGCCCTGCGACGTGGGGATCACGGTGATGGCGGAGTCTTCTATTTCCAATTCGAGGAGAACATTGTCGCCCTCGCTGATTTGCGGGGTGACTTTAAGCTTGATGCCCACTTCCTCGCGCTCCACGCGGGTGTAGCCATATCCATAATTTGCGTAGTTGTTCTGGTTGACGCCGCCGGCGTTGCGGGTCTGGCTGGTGATGAACGGCACCTCGTTACCGTCAACGATGGACGCTTCCTCGTTGTCCACCGTCACCAAGCTCGGCTGGGAAAGGATTTCGGCTTCGCTGATGGCTTCAATGGCCTGAAACAGGAGCGGCACGAAGGGAACTTTATACTTGGAACCAGTGTTGGGGTCGCGAATGATGACGTCGTCATAGATGCCGGTGGTCATGCCGCCGCCGGAACCCAGGCTGAGGACGCTGCTGAAGAGCGCCGCAGACGGGCTGGTGGTGACGGTGCTGGCGGCCTTGGCGACACTCAGCAGGGCATCCGCGTTTGATTTCGTGGTGGTGGTGGTGGTGGACGTGGCGGCCATGCTCTTGGCCAAATCCGCCAGCGTGGCGGTATTGAACATGCCAAAACCGTCGTTGCCCCCCATTGCCGCGGAATTCACCGCAAGCGTGAAATCGTTGGTCAGTTTCACCTTCATGATCACGGCTTCGACCGCAACCTGGCGCTGCGGCACATCGAGCCGGGCAATGAAGGCCTCCAATATTTTGTAGTCCTGCGGGGAGGCAACAATCAGGAGGGAGTTCGTTTGGTCGTAGCGGGCGATCTGAACTTTCTGTTCGAAGGGCTGGACCTCCGAGGAACCGGCGGAGCCTCCGCCCCCGCCCGCGCCTCCGGCGGCGCCGCCCGGGCCGGCTTTGCGGGGCGCGGTGCCCACCAGCGGCTGCAACGCCGATTCGACTTGTTCGGCATCGGCATTCAGCAATTCGTAAATATGAAGGTTATTGGCCTCGTAGGGCGTCGGGGTGTCAAGGCGTTTCACCAAGCCGCGCACCTTCTCCATCATCCCCTCGGAGGCCACCACGATCAGGGAATTGAGGCGTTCATCCGGAACCATGCGGAGCGTTTCTTCACGCGCCCCGATAACCTGGGAGGAAACCGCGCCCGGCACGGGCCGTGTGGGCCGTGTGGGGCGGGCGGCCTGCGCCTGGGGCGCGGCGCCGCGCGCGCCACGGGGCGCCCCGCCGGTGTCCAGCAGCACTTGTTCTATTTGCTGCGAGATCGTTTCCGCGCGGGTGTATTCGAGGGTGAAAATCTCCATCACGGTTTCAAGCCCGGGGGCATCGGCTCCTTCAAGGAAGGAAAACATCCGCCGCAATCCATCGGCGGTATCGGTGATGATGAGCGTGTTCGTGGGGGCGTACACATCAATTCGGGAGTTCTTGGATCCCAGGATTTTAATGGCGCTCATGATTTCCGTGGCATCGGCGTACTTGACCGTGATGATGTGGGTGGAATAGTCATCGTACGTGTCGGGCACGCCCTCGAGACCCCGCCGCAGGGGGATTTTTTCGGATTGGGTGACATCCGGGGTGCTGACGATTTTGATCATGTGGCCATCAAGGGTCTCGACCATCGAGAAGCCGCGCGTGGCCAGAATGGACTCCAGAACCTGATACGCCATTTCCGGCGGAATCTTGTCGTGGGTAATGACGGTGACGGTGGTGGCGCCGATGTTCGGGTCCACGTCGAAGTTGCGTCCGGTGAGTTTGGAAATTTTGCTGATCACCTCGATAAGGGGGACTTCATTGAAATCGAACGAAATAAGGTCCGTGGGTTTTTCACCGGTCTTTTGTTCATTGGGCACCACGGGCTCCTCCGGCGCGGTGGCGCCGGGCGCACCCGCGTTGCCACGGGGCGCGGGCGGTGTGGCTCGGCCCGGCAAACCGGCGGGCCGCACGTTGGGCCGGGAGGGATTCGCCGGCCGCGCCGGGGCGGGGCGGGGAGGGCGCACAGCGGGCTGAATCGGTTGGGGGGCCGGCGGCGC
Organism: uncultured Nitrospirales bacterium; assembly: GCA_964466925.1. Taxonomy (GTDB): domain Bacteria; phylum Hydrogenedentota; class Hydrogenedentia; order Hydrogenedentales; family CAILVY01; genus CAILVY01. Next base: position 3,075 of record CAYXPO010000051.1, on the reverse strand, counting down.
TTCAATGACTTCGGGCTGAGGCTCGGGAACGGGAACCGGAGCCGCTTCGGGGGGAACGGGAGGCTGCGCGGGATGCGCCGGCTGCGCTTCCGCCGGGACTTGCGGAACAGCGTGTGCCGGGGGCGCGGGCGCCGGGGCGTCTTCCCCACCCCCCATTTCCTCGATGGGAATCGGAGGCTCGTCGTCTTGCGCCCAACCCGGCGCGGCCCATCCCAAGGACAGGGCGATCCCCACAATGAAGAGCAGGCATGTTCGCTTCAGCACGATTCATCCTTCCAGGCGGAGGGTTCCGGCACAGGCCGGGCGCTCCGCGCCATTAGTCCAAACCATAGGTGATTACTTTCGCTTTACCATTACGCAAAATACCAATCCGAAACGAATTCGCATTGCGGTATTTTTGAACCATTTCCATGATTTTCTGTTCGCTGTCAATGGCCTCGTTGTTCACGGTCTGCAGCACATCGCCATTTTCCAGACCCAGTTTCGCGGCGATGGGCACCTGGCCAATGTTGGCGGCGGTCACGCCGATGACCTTGCCGCTGGCGTCCCGGTACATTTCGGGTTTCACTTTGGTGATGAGATCGGTGTAGTTGGTGTAAAGGTCCTGGATGAATTCCTGGCGGTTCAGGGAGATGCGGTCGGCGGAATCCGTTTTGGCCGGCTGCGAAGATTTCACTGCGGCGGCCTCGCCCTCGGTTTTGTCGTCCATGCCCAGACGTTCTTTGGAGGGGGGGGTGTTGCGTTCGTTGAGAAGATACACTTCGCGGGGAAAAACCTCCGCGAGTTTGACTTTTTCCACCACCTCCTGGCCGATGGTATAGCCTTTGGTGATGCGTTGATCCTGATTTTCTATGATGGCGGAGGCAAAGGGATCGTCGGGGCGGAGGGCAATGGTGCCCAGCAGCCGCAGGTTGAATTGGGTTTCTTCGACTTTCGTTGTGTTCTCCGGGGGCGGCGCATCGGTGTTCACGCTTAATTGACCGCGGCCCGCGTCCCCAAACAGTCCCTTATCATCAATGACGTTGTATTTCGCGCGGTCACCGACCGCCTGCGGCGCACCCGGTATTGCTTCATCCCCCACGAAAGCGTCTTTGAGTTGGGCGGTGATTTCCCCGGAGGGTCCAATCACGCGGTAGAGGATCATGCCGCTCATCGCAAGAACCGCGAGAACCAGCGCGCAGTCCACAACGATGAAGACTTGACGTATGAGCAGCCCTCGTACCATCACAACCTCTTTGTGTTGAACATAACCATAACAACTCTACTTGGCGCACAGCGCCCCGTCCACCCTGCCGGGCCTTTCACCCGGCACGCTGGAACTCCTGCATTCGCAATGGTTTTTGCACCATCGGAACAACGCGCGGCATACCCGCGCGGTTGACACCGCGCCGCGCTGTGGGAACCGCGGAACCAAGTGAAGATAGTGTAACGTAAGCCCCTTTGGAAACGCAATGTTCCGCAAGCATTGGCAGGGGTGGGGCCGGAGGGCCGCGCCCCCCCATGGATTGTAGTAAAAACGCCGGGGAACAGTCCCCGGCGCGGGTATGCCATCACAGTGCGCGGATTATTTGCGGGCTTTTTTTTCGTGAACGATTTTTCGCAGGTAGTCCATGTACGCATCCAAGGGAATACGGGTGTCTTCCACTTCCCCGGCGGCGGGTTTCTCCTCTTTACCCGCGCCCTCCATGGCCTTTTTATCATCCGCCAAGGTTTGTTGAACGACCGGTGCTTCGCCCTGGACATAGGCCTTGCCGGTTTTTGCGTCGGTGACCACGATAAACTTCCCGCGTGCACCGCCATACAGAACGAGTTTGTTCGAGGAATCCTTCCGGAGATACAGCAGCACCTGTTCGCCCTTGGTAAAAGTGGGCATTTCGCTGGGCCGGTAGACAAACCCCCCGACCCGTCCGCCCATGATGGAGAATGAAATATTGGAGGATTTGTTCAGGTTTCCTTTTGCGGTATCTTGCACTTCCACAATGACATCCGTGTAGATGCGCCCGCCGCGGGTCCAGCGGCATTCGGCGGAAGTGACCTTGCCCGTCACGATATCGTCGGCGGCGGCGGCCATTTCAGGCGTGGTGACATAGGCAATATCCGAAAACGCGGGATGCATCCAGCCGCCCAACAAAATCAGTATTGACCCGGCCAAGAGCGCCTTGCGATGGCGGCGCCACGCAACCGCGGCAATAAAGAGGAAAGTCATCAGGGCGCCGGCGATATAGTGCAGGCGGGTGATGCACCAATCCGCGCCATGATTTAACGCGCGGAAGGCTTTTGCCGTTCCATGATGGCCCAGGAGGAAATGGGCGGCGGAAGGCGCTGCTTGGTAATAAAGGTCCACAAGGGCGGTGCCGAGGGCGGAGTGCAGCAGGAAGTTGTCGCGGAATTGGCGCAACACGCCGGTGCTGACGATATTCGTGGTGGACGAACCGCCGGAGCCCGAAATCACGTTCAGGGGGCACACATCGTTGGGGTCGCCAAACATGGGCCGTCTGTTGGAGAGCATTTGGGAAAGGGTGCGTTCCGTGTCCGCGCTGATAACCGTATTCATGGTGAAATTCCAAATCAGGGGGGTGCCCGCGTCTTTGTTGCTCACATCCAGGACGTTTTCCACTTCATTAAACACTTCGGAGGGGAATGCGGTGATGTAATCGGAACGTTTTTCCGCGCCTTGGCCGTATGTTCCCTGGATGGAGTCAAAGTCGGTCACTTCATAGCCGGTTTTAGGGGCTTGACGGTCAAAGCCGGTGTCATTGAGGGGGTTCAACGTGAGCGTGTAGGTGGGGTTGAAGAGCGCGCCGGAAGCGCCGGGGGTTTCAATCTGTTTCCAAAGTCCGGATAAATTAAAGTATCCTTCCATCTGAAGGTCCGTGATGGGCTCGTACAGGCCGGTCATAGTGCTGAAAAGCGGTACACGGGTGGTGTCGGGATTGTTGTCCGTATCCGCCCACGCCACCACATGGCCGCCGGGAATCGGGATGGACGGCAGGCCGGTGCCCGAACGGGTATGTGTGCGGGCTTCGGCCTGAATGGCGAAGAAATTGGCTTGGCTGCCGCGCGGATAGAGGAAGG
>CAYXPO010000050.1:0-13721 GCA_964466925.1 uncultured Nitrospirales bacterium | reverse complement strand
GTAGCAAGCTACCGCACTCCATAGCCTTCCTGTTCCGCACTTCCTCCCCAATACCCAACACCGCCCCCATTTGTTTCCTTCTTGTATTTCGTCCTCTCCTATCCGGGCTTTTCCACTGGTCCTCCGTAGCCTTGGCGACTTGTCCACCGAAGAAGGCGTCGCGGGGGCGGATTTTGGGAAAAGATTCCGCATGGGTTCAAGATTGTTGGGAGAAAACGACCTATTGGGAAATTTTTGGCCTTGCTCAGGAGACGGGGTATACTGTTTCAGAAGGGAGAACAGCCATGGCGGAAGTAAAATCTTTGTCAGCGGATGTGATAGTGGTGGGTTCGGGACCGGGCGGGGCGGCGTTGTCGCGTGAACTCAGCAGGCGGGGCAAGAAAGTCCTGTTGTTTGAGAGTGGCGGGGATCACCGCAAGCGGTTTTATTATGGGACGTATGCCGGGGCCATGCTGTATTCGCAACGGCTGGGACTTTTGTTCACGCAGGAAGGGCTGAACATTGTCCGGCCCATGATGCTGGGCGGGGCCACGAACATGTATTGCGGGTGTGCGGCCCCCCCTCCCCCATGGCTCAAGTCCAAGTACGGCGTGGATATTGACAGCGAGGTGGCGGAGACCATCCAGGAACTTGCCATTGCACCGTTGCCGGAGGAATTGCGCGGCGCGGCGTCCACGCGCTTGGCGCAGGCGGCGCAGGCACTGGGATATCCCTGGGAACCGCAGGAAAAATTCATGCGGCCTGCGCGGTCCATGCATTTTGATTGCGGGGCGAAATGCATGCTGGGCTGCCGGTGTGGCGCGAAATGGAACGCGGCGGAATACGTGGACGATGCCGTGGCGCTGGGCGCACACGTGGAAACGCACGCGGACGTGGAACGGCTGTTTATCGAGCATGGCGAGTGCAAGGGGGTTTCGGGGTGGATGCGCGGCTGGCCGTTTACGGCGCATGCGGACACGGTGGTCATCTGCGCGGGGGGACTGGGCAGTCCTTCGATCTTGCGGATGTCGGGATTGACGCAGGCGGGTGAAGGCATGACGATGGACACGACGGTGATTGTCTATGGCATCACCAAGGAACAAGGCAACGGTATGGAGCCGCCCATGACGTGGTCGTGGGAGAACATGGCCGACGGGTATATGTTGAGCGCGCTCGCGGACCCGTGGCTGATGTATCCGATTATCGCCGCGCTGAAAAGCCCGAAGTATCTTGGGTATTGGCCCAACTGGAAACACCTGCTCGGCGTCATGATTAAGTTGAAAGACGAAATCTCCGGCAAGGTCTATCAGAACGGAGCGATTAGCAAACCGCTTACCGCACGGGACCGCGAACGCCTGGCCGAGGCCGAACGGGTCAGCACAAGAATCCTGATTGAGGCAGGGGCGGACCCCGCCACCATTTTTACGTCACCCTTGCGCGGCACCCATCCCAGCGGCACGGTGCGGCTCGGAGAAATGGTGGATATCAACTTGCAGACGGAAATTCCGGGATGCTACGTGTGCGATGCCAGTGTTTTCCCGGAAGCGCTGGGACGTCCGACGGTGTTGACGATTATCGGCCTGGCCAAGCGCTTGGCGAAACACTTGGCGGGATAGGCCATCAATATTCCCTTGAGGCCAGTTCGCGAAGTCCGCGGCGAAGCAATGCCAGGCAAGGGTGAAACTGACGACAATACGCAGCATCAAAGCGCCACATGCTGAATCAGAATCTTCAATCCAATTCCGATCAGCACCAATCCCCCCAGTATCTCCACACGCCGTCCGAAACGCCGTCCGAGGCGTCCGCCCATGAGCATGCCAAACAAGGTAATCATCCCGGTGATGATGCCGATGCTCACGCAGGGCAGCCAGATGCTCACCTTCAACATCGCGAAACTCAACCCCACCGCGAGCGCATCAATGCTTGTTGCTATGGAGAGAACGATCAGCATGACGCCGCGCGTTGCATCCGAGGCGGCCTCTGCATCCGCCTCCTCACGTAATGCACCAATTATGGCTTTCCCCCCCACAAAGGCCAGCAACCCGAACGCCACCCAATGATCCCATTGTTCCACCCATTGAACGATCGTGGTGCCCGCCAGCCACCCGATCACCGGCATCACCGCCTGAAATAATCCAAAATGAAACGACAGCCGGAACAATTGGCGGCCGGTTACTTTTCCCAGCGCAACGCTCGTGGCAATCGCCACCGCAAACGCATCCATGGACAAGCCGACGGCGATAAAAATTACGGTAAATGGACTCACAAAACTGCTCCAACTCAAATGTCTCGTTTCAAAGTTGTACTTGGGCACGCGCTTGCTTCAAAAGCTGTGCTTTGTACTATTTTCTCTCGTGCCCAAATTACACTTGGGCACGCACTTGCTTCAAAAGCTGTGCTTTGAACGTTAACCCGGTTTCTTCCCTGAATCGCCGCCACAAAATGACGGTGATTTCAGTATGAGCGACTATTCGATTGAATATTCCTTTGAATTCAGATCGACCGTGACCTTGGTTCCATCGCTGAAGGTGCTGCGTTGCTTGCGGTGGGATCCGTCGAGAAATTCGTGGTTGGTCAATTCGAGCATGCCGCACCGCTGGGCGAGTTCCGCGGCTTCTTTCACGCGGGCAATGTCTTCCGGGCTTGCCCCAGGTCCCACATAGGGCAGTCCGGCGTTCAGGAGGCAATGCAGCCGTCCCGCGTCCCCTTTGGGAATACCCCAGCCGCCGTCTTCGCCCATGTCCCAGGGCAGCAGCAGCGCATCGTGATAGACGAGGCTCCATAGTGGCACCGGTATGCCCGTGGCATCACCCCCTCCAAGATTGGGCGAGGTCGCATAGGGGCCGTGATGGACGAGGTCAATGCTTCCCACAGTGTAGTCCGCAGGCTCTTCCGAACTGACCACGTAGCCTCGGGCGCGCAATACCGCCCAGCATTCGCGGCGGTAACGGGCGCAGTCCGAGCGCGTGAGGGGATGCGCGGGCTGGGCGCTTTCTTCCAGCGGCACCACGGAGAACACGTCCAGATAGGCGCCGCGCACATTGATGCCATGAGCCGCGAACTGATCGTGGTTGCGCCGCACGTATTCGGGGGCGAAACGCGGACTTAAAATGGTCTGCGGGCCGCCGCACCACGTGCTGGTTTCTTCGCGGCTTCCGTCCAGGCGGGTCGCGGTCAGCCGGTCATCAAACGAAACCGCGTTCAGGTAAAAGTCGCGGTATTGATCGTGCACGATCATGAAATAGTCCATGGCCGCGCAGGTATCCGCGAGGCGCTTCAGTCCATCCCATCCCCCCTGTTCCTCCCCCACCGGCATCACGTCCGGATGGCCATTGTCATAACCGTAAAAGCCCCATCCGTCAACATGCACATAGGCGTGGTCAATTCCTTTTTCTTTCAGTTGTTTCAGGCTGTCGCTGATTTGGTCGAAAGTTACCAGGTTATGATTGTTCTCTATGCGCTTTTTGTCGAAGAGGCTGGCCTGTTGCACGAAATGATAGAGTGCCCCGACATGGACCACCGGCTTGCCAATTACATTCTCCAGTGCAGGGGTGCGCGCCAGTTTTTCCTTCAGCGAAACAAACGTACCGCGCTCCTGCACGAAGCGGCGGTAGCGTTTGGCCATGGTGACGTACGTGGCCTGATCGTCAAAGACATAACGGCAGGTGCGCAGGTAACGCAGCCTTCCAAGGCTCGCATACCAGATGGGCGTGATGATGGTGGGGCCGTCCTTGGCATGATGATACTCGCCCCCCGCGTCATCGCTGGTTTCCAGAATAACTTGCACGCCGTGCCCGTTACGAATCTGGCCCCACCACGGCATGTAAAACGACCGTGAGTTGCTCAAATCCTTTCCGTGGATCGCCTGCGGCCAATTGCCCGGTATCAGCATGCCCTGCATGCGCGGAATCACGGCGAGGTCCTGCGCGGAATTTCCGGTTTCAACCGCCTTGGGCCAATTGATTTCGTTCAGAACAATCCCTTCTTCCTGTGCGGCCAGTTCAAAAACAATCTCATTGCCAATCAGGTTGACCGTACTGTTCAGCGTGAAGCCCGGCAGGTCCGGAAAGCCGCCGAACACGGCAAGACAGCCCACACTGTAGCCCGTGTTGAAGGGGTTTACGGTGATTGAGTGAGCGTCTTTCAGGCTTAGGGATTTTCCCGCGGCCTGGATGTCCTTGTTATCCGACGGGTGGAATTTCCAGGTTTCGGCCGGGGTTTTGACGGTTATCGAAAGGTCTTTTTTTACCCATGCGAATTGAAGGGCAGGGGTGGTTACATTCCAGGCATCGGCTGTATCTTCAAAGGAACCTTCGGCCCGTGCCGGCTTCTGCGCGGCATTATTCCACAGCCACATCCGCACGTCGTCAATGGCCAGGTACAGATCGTTAAACGATTTTTCGCCGTCCGCCCCTGCCGCAACCTTTTGTTCCAAGGCCTTCAGCTTGGATTCTTTTTCGCCTTCGAGGTTCGCGGGCACGGTGATGGCATGCAGACGCTCGACGTGGAATTTTAACGTCTCCAGGCGCGGGACAAGGGCGTCGTCCGCGGCGGCAAGGCTCATGGCGGCGATTAACAGGCTCAGCATGGTGTCTTCCTCCGGTAAGGTACGGGAAGCACTTTAGTGGAATGCGTCTTGGTGGTGCAACCCTGAACACCTGTCGTGAACATCTGTCATTGCGAATTAGCCACCCGCCGGAACGCCGGGGTGGAGGAAGAAGAAACCGCAGAAAAATCAGGTGGGACACCATCTTTGCTCACCAACCCGACGGATGGTATTCCCCGAAGGGGATGTATTATTCCCGCTCAGCGGTTGCGCTTCGCCCTCCTGCGGGCACACGCCCTCATAAACGCCATCTCTGAAAGAGATGCACAACCGCCACATTTGCCATGTTTCCAAGGAGTCCTCCACTCCTCTCTTGCCGGCGATTCGCAAAATACCCCACGGCCAAGCCGGGGCGGGCCTTGACCGTGCCACGAAGATGCTGAGTGGCACAGTCAGTCAGACAAAGGAAGATTGGCCGTGAATGTTTTTGCCGCGTATCACCCAAAACCGTTCTTCGTGACGCATTTCAACAATCTTCCAATACGATGGCCAACGCCCAGAGGTTTTCGGGGGCGTGGGTCATGCGCAGGGCGTCTTTTTCGGTGGTGATGGTCAATATGTCCGGAGCAATGGCGGAAGCGGGAATGCGGGCATGATCTCTATAGACAGCGTGGGAGATGATGCGCGCGCCGAGCGATTCGAGCGTGCGAAAGAAGGCTTCGGGATGGCCAATGCCGCATACGGCGGCTATTTCTTTTCCGTTCAATGTGTACAAGGGCACGGTTTGGCCGCCGTTCACGCGCCACAGGCCGCGGGGGGCATGCCGGGTCTTCCGAATGGAAACGCCGGGATGAACGGAGTGAATAGTCGTGATTAACGCCTCCATGCCGCGGGCTTGATCGCACCGGGTCAATACGATGTGTGTGGCGCGGGTCATGGCGGAGAGCGGCTCGCGCAGAATCCCGCGCGGAATCAGATGTCCGTTTCCAAAGGGATTGACGGCGTCAATCAGCAACACATTTTCATCGCGTTCCAGCGCCACATGCTGAAAACCGTCGTCCATGAGGAGTATATCGCAACCGAGCTCAATGGCCTTCCGTGCACCCGCCACGCGGTCGGCCGCCTTCACCACCGTCACTTCCGGCACGCGCCGCAGAATCAGGGCCGGTTCGTCGCCAATGTTTTCCGCGAGGCCGTGCCGGGGGGTATCCGGGGTAACCGCAAACGGTTCGGGCACCTTTAGACTGCCATACCCGCGCGTCAACACCGCCACCCGGTGTCCGGCCTGAATTTCCCGCTGGGCACGTTCGATGACGGCGGGGGTTTTTCCCGTCCCCCCGGCCGTGATGTTCCCAAAACTGATTACCCGCGCTTCGACACGCGTGCGCCGGCCGCGCAACCGCCAGGCCATGCCCAGGCGCGTGACGGAGGTTGCCAGCCCCAGGGCAAAGGCAAGCGGCGCGGGAATGGGTTCGTTTTTCCGGATTTTTTCCGATGCCGAAACAAAATAATTCATCGTGGGGCAAACCGTTTCCCGCTAAATTGGCGCACCAGCCCCTTCAGTTCAAGCAAGGTCAGCGAACTCAATGCTTCTGAAATGGAAATGCGGCAGGTGGCCGCGATCTCATCCACAAAGGAACCGTCGGAGGATAGAGACGCCAAAATATCCTTTTCGGTTTCCGACACCACCGGTTCGGGAGGTTTCTGGGCCGGCGCCCGGGCGGGTTCCGGGGCGGAGGCTTGTTTTGGAGGCTTCACAGGCGCGGGGGCGGGTTGGCGGGCGGCGGAGGGCACCTCCAATTCCGTCAATACATCTTCGACCGATTCCACCAGCTTCGCGCCCTCGCGAATGAGGGAATGCGGCCCCATGCTGTTGCGCTGGCCGGCCTGTCCGGGCACCGCGAATACTTCCCGGCCCTGTTCCGCGGCATGACGCGCGGTAATCAATGCTCCGCTGCCGGGCGGGGCTTCCACGACAATGATGCCCAGCGACAAGCCGCTGATGATCCGGTTGCGCTGCGGAAAATTTCCTTTGAGCGCCTTCATCCCCATGGGGAACGGCGACGCCACGCAGCCCTGCTGAATGATCCGCTGCATCAAATCGGCATTTTCCGCCGGAAACACCACGTCCACGCCGCACCCCAGCACCGCAATCGTGCGCCCGCCGGACGACAAGGCCCCGCGATGCGCCGCCGTGTCAATGCCCTGCGCCATTCCGCTCACCACCGTGATGCCGCGCGCGGCCAATTCCGCGCCAAGACGCTCCGCCATCCTTAAACCATACCCCGTCGCGCCGCGCGTGCCCACAATCGCCACGCCATAGCGGTCCGATTCATGCAATGTTCCGCGCGTAAAGAGCGCCAGCGGGGGATCGTAGATTTCAGCGAGGCGCAAGGGATAGGCGGGATCGTCAAGCGTGATGAAGCGCACGTCATACTTCTCGATGCCGCGCATCTGCCCTTCGAGGTCCACAAAGTCCTTGTATTGCCGTATCCGCTGCGCCAAATTTTTCCCCACCACTTCTTCCAGCGCCGTTTCGGAAGCGCGCAATACTTCCCCGGGTGTTTTGAACCGCGCCAGCAAACGAATAAACAGCGTGGTCCCCACCCCCGGCACCAGCGCGAGAGTCAACCACTCTTTCTGGGATTCGTTCAAGGGCATGGGCGGCTAGAGTCTTTTTACCAACATGTTGCGGTACCACACCTCGCCATGATGGTCCTGCAGGAGGAAATGACCGTCCTGCGGCAACTGCGCCAGCGGGGTGTCGAATTTTCCGATGGGCATGGTCATTTTGGCGAGATCGGCATCCACCACCTTCCATCCGTTCATCACCACGATTAAATTGGAACCCTTGCAGGTGATATCGTAGGAATTCCATTCCCCGGCGGGCCGGGCCATGTTGAACATGGGGGTCACCACGTCGTACAAGGAACCACTGCCGTTTTTATTGGGCGGGATTCCTGCATCGTCCAACACTTGTATCTCGAAGCCGCCCTGCACGGGATTTTTGGGATCGGACCGGAAAAACACGCCGCTATTCGCCTTGGCGGCCACTTTGAACTCGACGTGCATCTCAAAATCCGTGAACGTCTCCCCGGCATACATGAGATATCCCCCAACCTTCGTGCCTGGAATATGGAACACACCGTCCTTAATCTCAAATCCGGCCGCTTTTCCCGAGGTGTTTTGCCACTGACTGGCGTGGGCCGCATCCAGGAGATTCACCCAGCCCTCGCCTCCGGGGGCGGGGGTGGGTTCGCCTTGCGGCAGGCGCACTTTTTCTTCCCCGCACGCAAGCCCGAAAACCAACAGGCCGGCCGCGGCCATAATCACGCAATGGAACAAACGGAATGAGCGCATAGTCTGTTCTCCCTGGTAAATGCCTGACCTTATGCTATGCATAACGCCGCATGAAACGCAAGTGCGCTCTTTCACTATCACAAGAGTGCCGCTATCGTAGAAATTGATTTTCGGGGTTGCCGTCCAGCCAATGCAACGGCGCCGGAACATAGGGGGGCGCCGTCTCCACGATTTCCTGTTCCTTTCGGGCACGCGACGGGCCGGTCTGTGTTTCATACCAGTCTTTCCAATCCTTCGGAGCCATGCCGAGATCCATGCCGGTCCGGTCCCGCAACATTTGTACCGCCAAGGGCCTGAAGGCCGGATTTTTGTCCAGGGCGGCAATCAATAAAGGGACGATTTCAACCGTCTCCCAGCGGGACAACGCCTGAAACGCTTGTTGTTGAAGCGCCTTATCCGACGGAACCTCTTGCAGTACGATGCGCGCCAATACACCGAGCGCCCGCGCACCGCCCAAATCCGTCAAGGCCGCCACCGCTGTTGCGCGCACCTCCGGATCGGGATGATGAATCAAATCCGCCCATACCGGCAGGGTGCTCTCGTTGCCCAGGCGATGAAGCGATTCCGCGCACACCCGGACCAATTCCACAGGCTCCGAGGCCGTTCCTTTGACCAATACCGGTTCCGCGTCTTTATAGCGCATTTGTCCCAGGCAATAGGCCGCATTGCACCGGCGCGGCGTGGATTCGCTTTCCATGCCCGCGATGACACACATCCGTCCCCCAATCATCCCGCGAAATTCCGGCAAGATACTGTTCAAAGCCGCCTTGGCGGATTCATCCGGTCCGCCGAATACGCCCAGCACATATTCCGCAAGCGATTCTTCCACCGGCGTCGGCACCGGCTTCTCCCCCGCTTTTCGCAAGGCCTGTGCCGCTGCTTCGCGCACTTCCACTTCCGGATCCGTCAGCGCGGACATAATACAGTGCAATGCCTCCCCCGAATCCAAGGCGGACCACCCCTCGATGGCCCGCATGCGCAATGCCGGGTCCGCCGACTCCCCCATCCTCTTCAGCAGCGCCCCGGATTTCTCCAAAGAAGACGGCGTTTGTGCAAAACAGGCACTGCTCAGCAATAGGATGCAGATTACTATCCCTATATCTTCCTTTGTCACCATCCCCTCATTGTCTTGTTACCACACTCAAATTTCAAGATGACCTCGGCGGCTTCTCCGATCTTCCCGATTTTTCCTCCGGCGGAAACATGTCGCAGGAATACACTTCACCTTCCCGGCGTTTATATGAAAGACCGCCGATGAAGGCTGTTCCCCTCAGCCATACCGGCGGTCACAGTCAGCAATGACTGATACCCACCACTATGGGCGGGTGCATTAAGCTGTCCCCCCGCAGCGCACTCGCCCTTCTTTTGTCTGCTCAATTTTATGTTCGTTCCAAAGAGATACCACGGCGAGACATAACTAAGAATAGTGCTATTTTGAATACAATGGGGAAGTCTTGAATTTTCTGTAAGTCATTGTATTTGAATGAATTATAAGATTCCACCATCTTTATCTGACATGAATTTACCGGGAAGACCATTGACATTTTTACAATTTTCCATTAGAATAGCGTTCCGGTGAGCATAGGCATTTGTGAAACAAGGCTGTTGCTGAACGGAGTCATAAGGGGGATACACAACGCAATACATTGGAGTGTTAATACTACCTCGAATGAAGTGAAGAACAAACGACGGAAGGAATGCCAGGTCTACCAGAGGAGCCTATAGATGACCATTCGATTCTCCACCGGAGTGTGGACTTATTCAAGCGCAGCGGACCGCTATTGTCCGGACGGGTACCGTGACACCCCCAAGATGCAAGAGATACTCAGCGCCATCAGCAAGATCAAGGGTATCAAGGGTGTGGAAATCCGTCAAACCGATGTTACCCCGGAAATGCCGATTAAGGAATACAAGCGGCTGTTCAAGGAATATAGCCTGCTGTGTTCTGGAGTTACGGCGAATCTTGCGCATTCGCGCCGTTTCGCCTTGGCCGCCTTCGGACATCAACATCAGAAAACCCGGAATTCAGCCATTGATGAAGGGCGCAAGGCGGTGGACATTGCGCGTCAGCTCGGGGCCACCGATGTGACCTTGCGGTTGTTCACCGACGGATTCGACTATCCTTTCCATGTGGATTACACAACCCATTGGAACACAGTGATTTCCTCGATCAAGACCATCGCGAAATACGCTTCGCCGGATATCAATGTCGCCATCGCCTACAAACCCCGCGACCCGAGGAATTACCTCACCATTTCGAGTGTGGGCAAGGCCCTCTCGATGTGTCAGGAAATCGCCATGAAAAACGTGGGCGTGGCCCTCAATTTTTCGCATGCCCTGATGGCGGGCGAGAATCCGGCGGAGTCCATTGCGTTCTTGACGCGCTCCAATAAATTGTTCCAAGTGTATTTCAGTGACAGCTATCAGCTTTGGGACGACATGCTGGTTCCAGGAGGAATTCACTTGTGGGAAGCGCTCGAAGCGTTGTTTTATCTGAAAACGTACAAATATAAGAATTTTGTCACGTTTGATTTGTTGCCTCCCCGGATGGAACCAACGCATGCCCTGCAAATCGCCGTGGGCAACATGTCCATCCTGTACAAGAAGCTGGAAAAGATGGATGTGTCGGAAATCCGGAGGGCGCAACGCACCTTGGACGCCACGGAAAGCCAGCGCATTATCCGCCGTATTATGCTTCAAGGCTGATATGGCGTTGCACGGGAGTTTTACCAACGCCGGACAGGAGACCGCAAGAGCCTGTTCGGCGTTTGTCATTTCATTGGGGACGCCCCCATGCTGAGTGGAAACATTGGCGGGCTGAAAGCCTCGCATCTGAAGCGTTTGGAAGGACTCGCAAAACGGACTACGCGCTCCAACTGCGTGATATCCCCCGAGTTGGCGCGTTCCTTGACCGAAGTGTCCTTTGAAATTCAGCGGCAGACCGGGCTGGTCTTGGATCGCCGGGGCCATGTACAGAAAGTGGTGGTGGGCGATGCCCGGACCATCCTGCTTCCGGAACTGCCGAAACGAGGGTATGATCGGTTGAGCGGCCTGCGGTTCGTGCACACACACCTCCATCGGGAAGGGCTTTCGGAAGAAGACCTTACGGATTTGGCGCTGCTCCGCCTGGATTATGTCGCGGCGATAGAAGTGTTGGAAGACGGTCTTCCGGGAAAGGTGCATCAGGCGCATTTACTTCCCGCAAACGAGGGGGACGCCCCTTGGGATATTCTCCCCCCCACCACCGTTCATCAGTTGCCGGAAGATTTCGCGGAAGCCATTGATGCCCTGGAGGAGGAATTTGCCCGGATGCGCAGGCCCCGCCGGGCGGGCGACAACCGGGATCGTGCCCTGCTGGTGCATGTCTCGACACTTCCCCCGACCCAGGCGCAGGATTCCCTGCTTGAATTGCGGGAACTTGCCCGGAGCGCGGGATTGGTGGTGGTGGGCGATATCAGCCAGCGCCGCCCCCTTGACCCCAAATACGTAACGGGGAAAGGCAAATTCCGTTCGATGCTTATCAAGGCCATGCAACTGGGCGCGGGCACCATCGTATTTGATCTGAATCTATCCCCCTCCCAAGTGAAAGGCCTGAGTGATTTCACCGACCTGAAGATAATTGACCGCACCCAGGTTATTCTGGACATCTTCGCCCAGCATGCGGTGACACGGGAAGGGCAGATTCAAGTGGAACTGGCCCAGCTTCGCTACCGGCTTCCGTTTCTTGGACTGCGCCAAACCGCCCTTTCTCGGCTCACCGGCGGCATCGGAGGGCGCGGCCCCGGGGAAACGCGCCTTGAAATAGACCGGCGCCGCGCGCGGGACCGCATTGCCCGTTTGGAACGCGAAGTGGATCAATTGGGACACCGGCGCGAGCTGCGCCGGGGGGTGCGCACCAGCAAAGGCGTACCCACCGTCGCGGTGGTCGGATATACCAATGCGGGGAAATCAACCCTGTTGAATAACCTGACGAACAGCACGGTTATCGCGGAAGACGCCCTGTTCGCCACGCTAAACCCCGTTTCCCGCCGCCTGCGGTTCCCCCGCGAGCGGGAAATCATCATCACCGACACCGTGGGATTCATCCGCAACCTCCCGAAAGACCTGATGGCCGCGTTCCGGTCCACATTTGAAGAATTGCACGACGCCGATCTACTCTTGCATGTGATGGATGGCGCCAGCGCCGATTTTGAAGACAAATACAATACGGTCCGCCAATTGTTGACCGAACTCAATCTTGACGGTAAACCCATCGTGCACATTATCAACAAAATAGACCAAGCGGAACCCGAAACGGTCCAAGGGCTTGCGTATCAATACAACGGCATCCCGGTGTGCGCGTTGGACCGCAACTCGTTTGCGCCACTGTTGGAAAAGATGGAACACATCCTGTTTGCGGATGAGGAGGCGCTTGCGGAGTGCATCTGATCCGGTTCATGGCTCTTTTCGCTTCTTTAGCCCTTCTGGCATCCGCGGCAGGGCAGGCACAAGATCTTTCCGCCGCGAAAAGCAAAGCGGAAGCCTATTTCAAGGCGAAGAAAGCGGCCGAGGAGGCCACCACACAAAATCAGCCGGATCAGGCGGCCATGATGCAGAAAGACGCCCAAGCACTCCTGCGGGAAACCCTTGCACTATATAAAGCAGCCGGTATCGAGGCGTCCAAGGATGCCGGCGCGCTTATGGACTACGCCGGGATTCAGGAAGAATCCGGCGACTATGATCTCGCGGCGGCAACACTCGCGGTCATTATCGCCCAAGACCCCAAAAATGCAGCAGCCTTGACCCGACAGGGCGAAGACTACACCAAATGCGGTCCGGCGAAGCGCAAGGAAGCCTTTAAGGCACTGAAGGATGCCTTGGCGGTGGATTCGGCTTCGCCCCAGGCCGCGCACACCCATTTCCTGCTCGGAGACCTGTATTGGCGGGAGGGATTGTTTGAATTTGCGGGCGAACATTTTGAGGCCGCGTTGAAACTCCATCCGGAAGACGTGCCCGCGCGCATCGCCCAGGCCGCGCTCCAAGCACGAAACGGACAAATCCTTGAAGCGTCCGAAGCGATTGACACCCTTGGAAAAGCGGCCCAACCCTATGATGCCGACACCCGCGAACGGCTCCGCAAAGCCCTTGCCGATTTCAACGAAGCGCGCCGGTATTTTCCCGATACCGCCGAAAACCATGCCGCCTATGCCCGGCTGCTCTATCGTGCCGCACGCGTCACCGACGCCGTGCTTGCCGCGCAACGCGCCACCCGCCTGAATCCGCAGGACACCGGAATGTGGAATTTTCTCGCCTCCATGCAAATGCAACTGGGTAATCTGCCCCAGGCGAAAACGGCCTTCGAGAAATCCCTGGAAGCAAAACCCGAGCAACCGGAAGTCCGTGACACCCTCACCAAGATCGAATCCCAAATCCAACAACAGGCCCAGCCGCCATCCACCCACTCCGCGCCCGCAGCACCGCCCCGAGCGCCGATGATCATTCGATGACAGACTTGGAACAAGTAGAAATTGCACTGGCGCGCCTTCTCCAGGCGAAAGAAGAACGCCGGAAGGAACTCGCCCGGCTGCCCATCGAAGAAAAAGTCAAAATTGTCGTGCGCATGCAACACATGGCCGCGCCCCTGCTCCGTAAACACGGGAAAGATGTCCACCCCTAGAAAATTAAAGAGAAAGGTTAATAGTTCTCTCTTTCCTCCAATCCCATTAGTATGATCGGATGGATCCGACTGCTCGGACCGATCCGTCCGAAAATCTCGCGAGATGCATCAGCCGTAGAAGAGGGTGCGGTTTTCATTTTCGGCAGGAATCCTCCTTCGGCGGATAAACCTCGCCCTCCC
>CAYXPO010000049.1:9147-13853 GCA_964466925.1 uncultured Nitrospirales bacterium | reverse complement strand
GCCGTACATTGCCCGGATGGATGCTGATGACATCGCCGCACCCGCACGTTTGGAGAAGCAGTTGGCCCTGATGGAACAGAACCCTGATATGGCCCTTTGCGGAGTCCAAGTACATATAACGGGAGAGGCCGCTGGTTCCGGCCGCCGCCGTTACGAAGCCTGGATTAACGCCTTGGTGGCGCCAACGGATATCACGCGGGAATTGTTTGTTGAATGCCCACTCCCGCATCCCGCCTTCTTCATGCGCCGGGAGGTCTATGAACGCCTTGGCGGATATCAGGACAATGGCTGGCCTGAAGATTATGAACTGTTGATGCGTTTCTGGCGGGCGGGCTACAGGCTGGGAAAAGTGCCGGAAGTCCTGCTGGATTGGACCGATTCCCCGAACCGTTTGTCCATGAACGATCCGCGCTATAACGAGGCCTCCTTCCGCGCCCTCAAGCGCCATTTCCTGTTCGCGTCCTATCTGAAAGATCGTCCGGTATTCCACCAGTGGGGCGCGGGCGAAGTGGGCAAACGCTGGCTTCGGGAATGGGGCGAACTTCGTCCGTTTGCCGTGGTGGACATTCACCCCCGGAAAATCGGGCGAAAAATTCACGGCTACCGCATCATTCCCCCTGAACTCCTCCCCGCACCCGGCACCACCTTCATCGTTATTGCCGTGGGCAGCCCCGGCGCGCGCGATGAAATCCGCGCCTGGCTTGCTCCGCGCGGATATGCCGAGATGAAAGACTACCTGTTCCTCGCCTGATATTTGTTAACGCTCCCGCCGTTTACCACGGGGAGGAATGGATGAATCAGGGTTTTTTCCAGTTTCCTTGGCTGTCGAGGGAGATTCGGAGTTCTTGGCGTGGGTAGTGTACTTCGATCCAAGGGAGGATGGCATCCGCCTCTTCTTTTGGCCGGGGGAAGTGGTAGGTACAGGCGGCGCCGGCGTATTCGGCGTTGGTGCTGCATTGGACTTTTCCGAGGGGGTCGCGCATCAGAACAGGCAGTGGAACCGCATAGGTTATCCAGGGGCCTTTCATCAAGAAGGTGATTAGCACTTCGCCGTTGTTTTGGCGTACGGCGATGGGTTCGCCATTCCATTCAGCAACGGGCCGGGCGCCGATCTCGCCTTTGATTTCTTCCTGGTAACGTTCCCATTGCGGGTGGCTATCCTGGCACCGCTTCAGGAGTTCATCGCGCGGAAGACCCTGTGAATTGACCATCGCAAGGATGCTCACTACTGCGATGAACACCACAGCAAGAGAGATAATTACGATTTTGCGAAGCATCCGCGAACGCCCACAGCCTACCGGTCGGTGTGGCGGCGGTCTACGAAGACCACGCTTTTGGCGGTGGTGGGCTGGGCCTTTTGCCGCACTTGGGCGAGGACCTCGAACATCTTTTTGGCGCTTTTGAACTGGCGGTATTGGGTATGGGCCACGCCGATGGACAACGCCATGATCGGGCAGTGGATTTCTTTGCCGGTGCGGTCGGTGGCAACCAAGTAGCCCCGTTTCACTTCGTCGGGGGTGTAGAGGTCGCGCACGCGCTGATCGAAGAGGTTGGCGAGGCTGGAGGTGAAGCGTTCGGCGTCTTCCAGTTGCAGCAGGACCACGAAATGTTCGCCACCCATGTGGGCGACGAAACATTCGTAGATGCCCATGTCGCGGGTAATGCTGATGAGCAGGCGGGACATGAATTCGAGGCCTTTTTGCTGGCCTTCGGGGCCGCGCGCGGCGCAAAAAGGCTTGAATCCGACCATGTCGATGTAGACGGCGGCGATGGCGTTTCCGCGGGCCAATTGGTGGTTGATTTCGCGTTTGATGGCTTCGGTGCCGGGGAGGTTGGTGGCGCGGTTTTTGGTTTCCACGGCCTGAAGAAGGGCGTTCAGCGAGGCGATTTTATCCATGAGCCGGTCGAGTTTGAAGGGCTTGACCAGGTAATCGTCGGCACCCTGTTCGAGGCCGTGCAGGATTTCGGGTTCTTCGCCGAGGGCGGTCAGAATGAGAATGGCCACGCGGTAGAGTTCGGGGTCTTTGCGGAGCCTGCGGCAAATCTGATAGCCGGTCACCCCCGGAAGCATGATGTCGAGAATGCAGATATCGGGTTTGATCTGTTTGGCGTATTCGAAGGCCCCTTCGCCGGTATTGATAACGTAGGTATGATGCCCTTCCGCCGTCAATTTGGTTTTAATCAATTCAGCGAGGTCAACGTCATCGTCAACCAACAGAATCTTACTCATGTATGGTCCCCTTGATGGTTCGTAAGCTAATAGTTCAGTATTCAGACAGCCGGGTTGGCGCTTTCGCGGGCGGCGCAACCGGCGAAGTGTATTATATACCGGTTTGTCCCGGATGGTCAAAGTGAGAATGAAGGCGGGGGAGTTTGGGTTTGCCTCCGCGGGTCAGGCCGGGTATTATGGGAAGAAGAGACAAGCAGAGGTAAGCAGAGATAAGGAGTGTGTTGTGCCTGATTTCCGTCAGACGGTGAAAGATTTGCTCCGAAATGTGGAGATGGTGATCCTGGACAAGCCGCAAGTGGTCAAAGCGGCCTTGGCGGCGTATCTGTCGGGGGGGCATGTCTTGCTGGAGGATGTGCCGGGGGTGGCGAAGACCATGCTGGTGCGGGCGCTGGCGATATCGAGCGGGTGCACGTTTTCGCGGGTCCAGTGCACGCCGGATTTGTTGCCGACGGATGTGACGGGCGTCTCGATTTACAATCAGAAGACCCAGGGGTTTGAGTTCCGGCCCGGGCCCATTTTTACGCAGGTGCTGCTGGCGGATGAAATTAACCGGGCCACGCCGCGGACCCAGTCGGCGCTGTTGGAGGCGATGGCGGAGGGACAGGTGTCGGCGGATGGGACAACGTACCGGCTCAAGCCGCCGTTCACGGTGTTTGCGACGCAGAATCCGGTGGAACATGAGGGGACGTTTCCGCTGCCGGAAGCCCAACTGGACCGGTTCATGATGCGGTTGTCGGTGGGATATCCGAGCCTGATGGCGGAGTTGGAGATTTTGGAGAAGACGCGCGCCACGCACCCCATAGAAAAGATAGAGCCGGTGACGGATCCGGAGACGATCCTCCGAATGCAGGCATCGGTGCGGGATATTTTTGTTCATGAGAAAGTGCGGGATTATTTGGTGCGGCTCATCGCGCGGACCCGGGACGCCACGCATCTATCGCTGGGGGCGAGCCCGAGGGCCTCGATCATGTTGTTTCGCGCGGCGCAGGGGTATGCCGCGATTCTCGGCCGGGGATATGTGATACCGGATGACATAAAAGCGCTGGCGCCGGTGGTGTTGGAACACCGGCTGATCTTGAATCCCGAAAGCCGGTTGCGGCGGGTTACACCTCAGAGCGTGATGCGTGATATACTCAAGGAAGTGGCCGTGCCGGCGGGCGGGCCGAATTGGAAACCGGCCCCGGCGTCCGCTGGGTGATTGCTGTTGCAGCAACGGTTCGCCGAAAACGCACCTTCAGGTATTTGGAACGAGGATATGGAATTAAAGCGTTGGTTTCGTCTTGGAAAAGGCAAAGCGGACGACGCGTCCGCGGGGCCGGCCAGTTTGAACGGGCTGGATGACGAATCGCAATTTGAGTTGTCGCATGTGGGCCCCTATGAAATTGTGGCCCCCATAGGCGCGGGGGGCATGGGTACGGTGTACAAGGCGATTGACCGCAGCCGGGACATGACCATCGCAATCAAGGTGCTGGATCGTCGCTACGACATGGACAAGCGGCGCCGGAAACGGGACTATCTGGGGCGTGAAATCCTGATAGCGGCCTCGTTAAACCACCCGAACATCATCAAGATGCACAAGGAGATTGTAATTCAAGAGGACCGGCACGGCCATCAACGGCGGTGTCTGCTCATGGAATACATTGACGGCCATAATCTGAAGAAGCACATCGTGGACCGTGATTTGACGATGAAACAGATGACCGATATCTGCACCAAATTGTCGCATGGCCTCGATTTTCTGCATCAGAACGGCATCGTCCACCGGGATATCAAGCCGGGCAATTTCCTTTTCTCGCGCGACGGAACGCAGGTGAAAATCGTGGATTTCGGTCTTTCAAAGTCGAGTACGAGCTGGCGGACGCGCTGGATGCGGGAAAGCGGGGGCACGCGCCTGTATATGTCGCCGGAACAATTGCAGAAAAAGTCGCTGGATTCGCGTTCTGACATTTTTTCGTTCGGGATCACGATGTACGAGTTGTTTTCCGGCCGGCATCCCTGTAATGCGGCGGACACGCGGATGATTCAACGGCAATTACTGGATCCGAACTACAAGTTCGATCCGCCGTCGAAATACAACCCGGAAGTTCCGGCAAAACTGGACAAAATCATTTTGAAGGCTTTGCGCCGGAAGATTGACAGCCGGTATCAATCGGTGACGGAATTGCTTCTGGACTTGTCGCGTATTTCGGAATCCAGGATTTAGCCATGGGCAAGCGGTATTTTTTCTCCAAGCGCAAGGAAAACACTTCCATCCTTCGGATAGTGGTGGTGTTGGCGCTGGTGTTGGCGGGGACGGCCCTGCTTGTCACGGGCATTCAGTGGATTCGCGGGCATGTGGGCCAATACACGAAAACGTCGGCCCTGGAGCAGATGCAAAAGGCGAATTCCTTGTATATGGAGGGGAATTGGGAGGGGACGAAGAACGCGCTGGCGCCGATTCTCAAACGGGGCAAGGACCCCGAACTCACATTGCAGG
>CAYXPO010000049.1:0-9137 GCA_964466925.1 uncultured Nitrospirales bacterium | reverse complement strand
AGGCGTCGGTGGCGCGGCAATTGGGGCAAACGGAAGAAATGCTGTCCGCCCTGAAGCGGGCGCTGACCGAGTTCCCCGTAAGCCCGGAGTATCCCGCGGTGGCGACGCACTATGCCGTGGCCCTGGAAAATTCAGGGAGGATGGAGGAGGCGCTGGCCTTGTATGCTTCGATTCGCGCGTCGGCGCCGCCGGCGTATCGCGCGGGGGCCACATTGGGGCTAGGCCGAAAAGCCTTGAGGGACAAGAATTTGATTGAAGCGCGGAAACTGTTCCGCGAGGCGGTGAATGAGGCGGACTGGGACAGTCCGGCGTGGAATGATGCGCTGGATGCGCTGGGGAAGGTCAACGTGCGCCTGATTTTTTCTCCGGAAGCCACCCCGGAGAGCAAGGTGTATTTGGTTGAAAAGGGGGACAATCTCACGAACATCGGGATCAAGCTGAACACCACACAGGGATTGCTGACGCGGGCCAATGGGATCACGGAAAGTACGCAATTGAGCATCGGTCAATCCGTGAAGTACACCCCGAAGGATTTCCGCATTGTGGTGGAGCGGTCGGCCTGCCGTCTTTTCCTGCTGGACAAGGACGGGCTGTTCAAGCGCTATTTTGTGGGGCTGGGCATGCCGGGGCATGAAACCGTAATCGGGAAATACACCATTGGAAACAAGCAGAAGGATCCCACCTGGTTCAAACCCGGGGGCGGTCCCGTAGCGGCGGGAGATCCAATGAACGAGTTGGGGACGCGGTGGATGCCGCTGGTTCCGTCGGATGCGGGATTGCCCACGGATTTGGGCATTCACGGGACCATCGCGCCGGAAACCATTGGTCAGTACAAATCGCACGGGTGCCCGCGCATGCTGAAAGAGGACGTGGAAGAGTTATATGATTTGGTGGTCCGTTCCACTCCGGTGGATATCGTGGAAAAAATGGAACCGGTGAAGCCGGCCTCGTGAGCGGAGGGTCTCACCCGGCTGGGGACGCCCAGTGCCGAGAACAGGAATATCGCGCGTGGATAAAGAAGAAAAGACAACAACCTTGCTGGAACGGATAGAGCAGATTCCGTATGCGGCCTACCCGTCCGGAAGCATTATTGTTCCGTATTACGATCACTCCGTGCACATCAAGCTGGCGTACGAAGCGGGACGGTCCGTGGGACGCCATGGCGGTGAGGACCTTGTCATGGTGCTGGACAGCCATACCGCCAAGCAACTCCACCTGATTGATGAATTGCGGCAGCATGCGGCACAAGTCATCGTTTACGGGGAAGCGCCCGTGCCGTGGCTCCAGCAGAGCAATGTAAAAGTGATCCCCTACAACGATGTATGCCGGGAAAACGACCATGTGTTCCTGTTGATTTCCTCCGCCCTGAGCGTTGCCGTATTGGGATCGCTCACGGGAGGCGAGCATGATGACGATGCGTCCTTTGTGGGGGGGTGGACGGTGCAGCGGCTGTATGTAAGCCATGCCATCGAGGCCCTGTTCAAGGAGGAAGGGCGCACGCTTCTGGCGGGGATGGCCGCTCCGGATGAGGGGTCGGCGCAAGTGTATGATCTCACCATGCGGTTGATGACCTTGCATGCCAATGCACTGGCGAACCGCCAGGAAGACATCACGATGGACAAGAACGATCTGTTCTCGGTCCTGAACATCTTGAAGGCCATTTCGACCAAGCGGCGCGCACATGACATTCTGTATGTGTTCGTGGAGCAACTCGCGCGGGTGGTCAGCAGTGATCGCTGCTCGGTGGTCCGCATTTGGGGGGGGGCGAAGAACGGGCTGGTGCTGGCTTCGCACGAAGACGCCAATATCACGGACCGCAAGATTGATCTTTCCAAGTATCCGGAATTGCAGAAGAGCCTGTTGACGCGCGAGAAGGTGGTGATCAATGACGTCCGCAAGGATCCCCTGACGGCGGACATTGCGGACGTTCTTCAGAAGGCGAACATAAACGCCATATTGGTGATCCCCATAGTGTTGTTTGATGAGAATGTGGGGTCGTTGTTTCTCCGGGCGTCGCGCAGCAGTTACGGTTTTGCATTGCGGGAAATCAGTTTCTTCGAGATTGTGACAGAGGCGGCCGCGAACGCGCTGGAGCGCGCGCAGCTTTTTGAAACCATCCAGGTGGCGAATGAGAATCTGGAACGGTTGGCCATTACGGACGGCCTGACGGGATTGTATAATCACCGGCATTTCCGCGACCGCCTGGAGCAGGAACTGGAGCGCGCGCTGCGGTACCGGCTGCCGCTGTCGTGTTTGATGTTTGATATCGACAACTTCAAGAAGTTCAACGACACATACGGTCATCTCATGGGCGACGCCATTCTGAAGGAAATCGCCGATTATACCGTTACGTGCATACGCAAAACGGATATCTGCGCCCGGTATGGCGGGGAGGAGTTCGTGGTCATCATGCCACAGACGGGGCTGGAAGGGGCGATGTCCCAGGGGGAACGCATTCGCGCGATTATCGAATCGGCGCAGGTCAAAGGGTTGCCGGAAGGCGTTCATGTGACGGTCAGCGTGGGCGTGGCCTTGTTGGACTTTGATGAAATGCTGGTGTGTGAGGATTTGCTGCGGACCGCGGATCAAGCGTTGTACAAGGCGAAGCGCACGGGGAAAAACAAGGTTGTGGGGCCGGAGTTACAGGAATCGCGATGATGAATACGATATTTTCAACTGCTACGTTTTTTCGCCGGGACCGGATTGTCTTGTCTGCCGCGAAAACCGGATGGGCATTGCTGCTTGTGGCAATTGCGGCCGGGATGGCCGGTACGGGGTGCCGCCAAACCGCCAATCCGTTATGGCGGATGCGGCCGCAGTTCAATGCGGTTCCCAAAGACACCTTGAGCGCGGTGGCCCGGGAGGTGGAGCAGGCGATACAGTCGGGAACGCGGGACCCCAAAATCGCGGATCGGGAAGGCGTCAAGGTGAACACGCCGGAAATTCTGCAGGCGATTCGCACGCGGGCGGCGCGGTCCGTGCTCATCAATGAGTTTCTGGACACCGGTTTTGCCGCGGAACACCGGGATGGATTGATTTACGTGCATCTGTCCAAGGAATATACCAAGTCCACCAAGCGCCGGCAACGGGACCGTCAAGCGTATTTGGTGAAGAATGAGAATGATGACCGGTGGGCCATCTATGAAGGACTGCTTAACGCGAACAAGTACGGAGCCCGTTCGCTTTCCGCGATACAGGATATTTTCGCGGAGGCCCGCCGGCAGGCGATGACGCCCGGGCAGAAGTATCAAGGGGCGGATGGGAAAATTGTGACTAAAGAGAAATAAATGGCGGCGAAAATTGACATTCATGCCCGGCTGGAACGCATCCGGGAACTGCCCACGCTGCCGGCGGTGTTGGTGCGTATTCTCGATACCGCGGCGGATCCCGATGGGACGGCGCTGGAATTGGGGCGGTTGATTGCCAGCGATCAGAGTCTTTCCGCGTCCTTGCTGCGGCTGGTGAACTCCCCATTTTATGGATTCTACCGGAAAATTGACAGCATCACACAGGCGATTGTCATGGTGGGATTTTTTGAAGTGCGCCGGCTGGCCTTGACGGCAACGGCGTTCCGCGCGCTGGGTGCGCCATCAACGCACCTGGATCGCACCCGGCTTTGGCGGCATTCCCTGGCGGCGGCGATGGCGGCGGAACGGTGCGCACAGGCGGTGCATCAGCCGGGGCATGGCTGTTTCGAGTCGGGCCTGCTGCATGATTTGGGAAAACTGGTGCTCGATCTGATATGCCCGAAGGACTATGAACGGGTGATGCATCAGGCACTAAAAGAACAGATTCCCATTTTGGCGGCGGAACGGGCGCTGTTGGGCATAGCGCAGGCGGAAGTGGGGGGGATAGTGGGGGCCCATTGGAATTTGCCGGCGAATGTAACGGAAGCCATCCGGTGTCATCATGCCCCGGAACAGGCCCGTGAATTTCCCGGTCTTGCGGCCATTGCCGCGATTGCGAATGGCATTACCTACCGGATAGACCTTGGGGCGGTCAGTTCCCCCGTGCCGGTTGCATATCCGAACCCCGCCGTGGAGTGCCTGGGATTTTCCGAGGCACAAGAACAAGACATCGTAACGGAATTGACCAATAATCTGGAACGCATTGAAGAGTTTATTGGCGCGGTAAAACCTTAAAGAGGTGTGTGTGTGTTGAGGCGGACACGGTTCGCCGTTAAGAAGGCAGGGTTCGGATGATTTCCGCTATCCTGTTTTGAATCGGACGTAACGAGGGGAGGGGGTTTTCATCAACATTCTGGTCAATGCTAGTGGCAATCCAGTCCAGCACCGTTTGAACCACCCGCAGGCGCCAACGTTCGGCAGGCCGCGCCATTTCGTCCCGTAAATATTGGACGTCCCGCAACAATGACTTTCGCGCTTCGCCATCCAAGGGGGACAGTTCCGCTTCCTCCGCCAGGCGCTCGACCAGCCACAGTAAATCCGCCACCGATTCTTCGCGCTCACCGGGGTCCGGAGGAAACCGCAAGTTGAATTCGAAGCGGTTTTCGACCAAATCAATGCCATCCGCAGTGATCCGGGCCGCCGCGAACATGGGGGGATTGTAGCCTATCATGAGTTCCACCAGCTTGCGGTCCGCGAGATAGTGCATGTTCACCATGAGGGCTTCCCGGCTCAGGTTGCCCGCTTCCAGGAAATCCTGCGGGGCCAGCATTTCCAGGGGATTGGCCATGTAGCGGTCATATAAAAAACTCAGCAAATGCCGCCGCACGGATTTCGGATGCGTGTTGTCCATGATTTCCTGCCGTAGCAACGATTCTTCCTGTTAATTCGATCTCCATCGTCCGATTGTACGAAATCCAATCACGGACATCAATGGCCGGAAGCATCATCGTGATGCCGGGGCTTGGAAGGCCGCCTTTGTCTCGTCCCATGTCCGTACCCTACAATAGGGCCATGAATGGGTGATGCGGATTGGCAAGGGAGTAATGCAATGTCACGGTTTCGTCGAACACTTTTCGTCATTCTTGGTGCTCTTGCCCTGTTGCTTCTTCTTGCCGGCGGCATCGGCGGCTATTTTGCCTTTTACGATCACGGCCTGAACTTTGATTTTGATCCGCAAGCGGTTGCCAAATCTGAAACCCGCATGTGGCAATGCTACTACGCCGGGAAAGGTGCGGAGATGGCCATGGAAATGGTGTTTATCCTGCGGGAACAGATGGGCGCCTCCTTCCGCACCGCCGCCGCTGTGGTAGAGCCCATGGCGCGCGGGGCCATGGCCTTTGCCAATGCCACCGGTGATTACGAACGTGACGTACTCCCAAAACTTGAAGAGGCGTATGCACGCCTTGCCAAGGCCTGTGGTAAAAACTGGAATGCCCGTGAACTGGCCAAAGCGGAAATGGACTGGTGGGTTGCCCGCCGGAATCCCGATACCCGCGATCCGGAGATTGTAGGCGCCAAGATTGCCCACCTCTATGCCCTCATCTACGGTCAAACCAATCCTCAGATTGAACGTGCCGGACTATTGCGCGCCCAAGCCGCCGATCTGCGCGACGCAGGCGGCCCCGATGCCGACTGGCCCACCATCGAAAAAATGCTCTTGGATTCCTACACCGCGCTTCACGCGGGCATTCAGGCAGGGCGGATGTAGAGTTCCCAATCTACAATGCCGCAAATGGCAGCACGGCTATATTTGGACTAAGGGGCAGTCTTTTATTCCCGGAATGCACCGGATACCCCGAGAGAGCTTTGTCCGGAACATTTTCTTGAAAGGTTTTGAGGGATGCCTCCGTCGCGGGCCGCGGTGCGTACATCGGGAGTCTCCAGTGAAACAAACGCACAGTGCGCGGCAAAAAGATGTTTCAACAATTTTGTTTTTCCGGACAGACGCGGGCCGGTCAACATGACGGAGGGAAATTCCGATGCCGCTTTTTCAGAGCCGGGGGTCATGACGGCGTTGTTTTTGCTTTTTTTGCGGCGACGAGGGCGTTGATGACGGCGATGATCATTTTGGCGCCCGCGGATTTTCCAGTGCAGCCGTCGAGGACTTTGATGTCCAGTTTTTTGCCGAAACGGCGGCGGTAATAATAGACCCAGAGGGGGAAATGGTAGAGGCATATTTCTTCCACAGCGCCGATTTCGGGTTTGTTCATTTGTCCGCGTTGGGCCAGGATGAAACGCAACAATCCCTTGCGCGCGGCTTCAACGGCCTGGTGTTCGTCCAAACTCGGGGGCAGGCAGGCTTCGTTTACGTCCCGATCCACCAACTGATCCGCGCAATCCATGATGGCGCATTGGCCGGACCACCCGTCCACGGAAGTCCAGACGCTGTTCGTGCCCTTGCGGGTGGCGGCATGGATTTTAATGGCATAGGCGGGCATCCAGAGCCGTTCGACGAAGGGCGGTACGCGGGTGGCGGGATCGTCCCCCGCGGCGACACGGACCGTGCGGGATAGCAGGCCATAAAGATTGCCGAATCGAGGGCGGCTGAAATACCGCGCGGCGAAGTCTCCCGAAATGCCGCCCGGAAGACACTGGAAACGCGTCACGCGCGTCTCTTGTTGCGGGCGAGAAGAATCCGCCCGTAGGCAATGGCGGCCACCCCGATCAAAAGAAGCACGCCGGCGCAGACGATGTTGACGATGGCGGCGCGCATGTTGGTTTGGGCGGCGAAGTACGTGCCGATCACAACGGGAATCCCGACGGCCACAATAAAGAGGCCCAGGGCGATGTAGGTTTCTCCGTCACGCTTCTCCATGCGGATGTTGACATTCTGATCGGAATCCGATGCTTTTATTTCGCTCATGGCCGTGGGTCCTATCGGGTGAAGTAAAAATACACTAAGACATGGGGGGTCATGGAAATAACGGTCCACAGCCGCAGATCAGTCCAAATGGATTTATAGGGCCGCCCGCGGTTTACATACTCTTTGTTGAGAATAAACCCCACCCATATCATGGCGCTTACGAACAGCCCGACGCCGCAGATACTGGCCCAAGTGACGGATACGCTTCCCAGGGTTAGGGGATGGGCGTCCACCCAATTCAGGAAATCGTCCACGGGCAGGAAAATGGGGGAGAGGATGGGGTAAAAAATGGCTTTGAACAGGTGTTGAATCCAGGCTTCCATTACGATGCGACCCTTTCTTGCAGCGCGTCCTGCGCCTCTTCATCGTGCACAACGGAACTCCATACCAGCCCGCGCAGCTTTTCATCGGGTTCGCGCGGTGTGAGCAGGCTGACCACGATGGTCACAATCACGGCGAATACGAACGACCACCACGCCACGAAAAGGAAGGGTTCTTCGGAGGGAAAGAGCCCGGGCGTGTATTTAAGGACGAAACAACACATCACGCCGAGCACAAGCCCGGCAAGCCCGCCCCATTGGGTGGCGCGGGGCCAAATGATGCCCAGCAACAAGATGGCCAGGAGCGGCCCCTGAAAGAGCGACAGGATGGTCTGCATGAACACGTAGATTTGTTCCCGGTTGGCAATGGGTTCCGCCAGCAGGGCGGTGGTGATGATCAGCAGGGCGGTGATCACGCGGCCCAGGCGCAGGGCCAGTTTTTCCGGCATGACGCCCTTCCCGGACCATTTGCGAATCTGGCCGATGATATCGGTGATGAAGATGGTGGTGGTGGAATTCAAGGAAGCGGAGATGTGCGACATCATGGCCGCGAACAGCGCCGCGAACATCAGCCCGCGCAACCCCGCCGGCATCAGCACGCGGATCATCTCGGGAACCGCCCGGTCGGCGTTTTCCCGGCCGAGGGTGGGCAGCAGCACGATGGCGCACAGACCGGGCAGAGCCACCATCAGGGGAATCATGGCCTTGAGGAAGCCGCCGAAGAGCATGCCGCCTTTGGCGTCCCATTCGGAACGCGCGCCGAGGGTGCGCTGCACGATGACCTGGTTGCCGCTCATGTAGGCGACCGCCATGACCAAGCCAAGGCCAAACACGATGCCGGTCCAGGGAAACGGCCCGGTGGTGTTGTTGGGAAGCAGAATGCGGAAATGGTCCTGGTAGGCCGGCCCCATGGCCATCACTTTTTCATGAAGCACGGACCATCCGCCCACTTCCCACAAACTCAGGGCCAGCAAACCGAACCCGCCGACATACATGACGATCAACTGCACCACGTCGGTGAAAACCACGGCGGTCAATCCGCCGGAGAAGGTGTATATGCCGGTAATGGCGGCGGTGATCCACAGGGTCAGATAGGGATTCCAGCCCAGCACGGTGTGCATCAGCTTATCGGCGGAGAGCCATTGCATGATGGCCAGCATGAAAAAGAGCACCACGGCCCAGATCATACCGTTGATGAATTGCACGGCGGTGTTGTAGCGGCGGCCCAGGAACTCGGGGATGGTAAATACGCCCGAGCGCCAGAAATACGGCACGAAGACGAAGGCGGCAATCACCATGGCCGGCATCGATCCCATCCAGTCAAAATTGGCGGCGGATATGCCGTTGCTGTACGCTGCTCCCGCGACGGCCACGAAATCCGTGGCCCCGATGTCGCTCGTGACGATGGAAAACCCGATGGCCCAGAAGGGCAGGGCTTTCCCCGCAATGAAGAAATCTTCGGCGCTGCCCACGAAGCGGGTGCAATAGGTGCCCAAGGCGAGTGAACCGATCATGTATACGATGATAATGATCACGTCAATATAGTGTAGGCCGATAACAGACTCCATGAAAGACTCCGCACATTGAGTATGACTGTCGTTAACCCCCGCGAGACCCCGCAGGGAAGGGTAGTATGCCAGACGCGGCAGGGGCTAAACAAGATTGGTACAGGGTTCAGATGGGGGAGGGATGGGATGGGATATCTGAGACGACGGAGTCATGAATAAGAATTGCCGTTAAATTTGACGGGGATCGCAGCGTCCGCCGTATGCGGCATCCGCTGCGGCATCGTTTGATTTTTCCGGAATATGCAGGCATGATGCGCGGCAGGCATGCATGAAAAACAAAGCGATAGCGACCCTTTGAATACTACCGGGCCCAAGGACGAAAACACGCCGGAATTGCGCCGCGCGCTGGGGCTGGCGGCCATCACTATTTTTGGAGTGGGGGACATTCTCGGAGCGGGGGTCTATGGCCTGATGGGGCGTATTGCGGGCCTCACCGGCACGGCGGTTTGGATTTCGTGTGTGCTGGCGGGAATCACGG
>CAYXPO010000048.1:0-13990 GCA_964466925.1 uncultured Nitrospirales bacterium | reverse complement strand
CTGGACCATCCCAATCTTGTTGTCCGTGACCCAAGCCGATGCGGATCGGTTGTCCGTGGGCGGGGAAGTGGCCATCGAAGACGACCGGGGCGACCTGGTGGCCATTCTCCATCTGGCGGAGAAATTCAGCGTGGATAAAACGGAACTGGCGGAGAAGGTGTACCGCACCACCGACCCGGCGCATCCCGGCGTGGCCTATACCCTGTCGCTGGGGCCGGTCTTCCTGGCGGGCGATTTGGACGTTCTGAAGGCCCGGGAAATCGAGTTTCAGGAATACAACCTCACCCCCGCCGAGACGCGGGCGGCTTTTGAAGAACGGGGTTGGAAACGGATTGTGGCCTTCCAGACGCGCAATCCCATTCACCGCGCCCACGAGTATCTGACAAAATGCGCCCTGGAAGTGTGCGACGGGCTGCTGATCCATCCTCTGATGGGCACCACCAAGAGTGACGACATTCCTGGGGAGGTCCGCATGGAATGCTACCAGGCGCTATTGAACAAATACTATCCCCAAGACCACACCATGCTGTCCATCATGCCGGTGAACATGCGGTACGCGGGGCCGCGCGAAGCCATCATGCACGCCATCGTCCGGAAGAACTATGGATGTACGCATTTTATCGTGGGCCGGGATCATGCCGGGGTCGGCAATTACTACGGCACGTATGACGCACACTACATTTTTGATGAATTCGACCCCAAGGATCTTGGCATCACGCCCCTGTTCTTCGACCATTCCTTCTTCTGCAAGGCGTGCGGGAACATGGCCTCGATCAAGACCTGCCCGCACGGCAAAGAGGACCATGTATTCCTCAGCGGGACCAAGGTGCGGGAAATGTTGGGCCGGAGCGAAGAGCCGCCCGTCGAGTTCACGCGGCATGAAGTGGCGCAAATACTGATTCGCTGGGCCACGGGCGCCGCGAAATAAACGGATACGCCGATAATGGAAGGTTCGATTCAACTTCACCTGAGCGGTGTCCACGCGGAGGCCGTGGCGGCCAGGGTGGTCCAACGGCTGGAAGTCTTGGGCCAGGCTGCCACGCAGTCAAAGGGCATCGTGTCGTTTACCGAGCCGTGCGGTGAGACACTGGAACTGAAGGTGGCATTGGAACCCAACGATTCCCCGGAATTTGCCGCGGAAAAGGTGTTGGACCTTTTGGCGTCCAAGGGGTTGCTGGAGTTGCAAGACGGATGGATGTCGCCGGAAGAGGAGGCGGAGATCAGGAACCGTCTCAAGAGTCTGGGCTATATTGAATGACGGCAGGCTTACAGAACATACGCAGGGTTAGCGGATGTTGGCAGGCATAAACACAATTCAACCCGAAGGGCTTCACGCCGGGTATGAAGAGCACTATCTGCGGCGCATCCTGGAGGCGATCCGGGGCGCGCAGGACAATACCCGCTTTGTCATCTTTACGCATGAGGACAATCATGAGGACTACGATGGCTGGATGCGGGTGCGGGTGAAAGCGCATGGGCGTGGGTTCGGGCGCTCCGGCGGAGACCCGGATTTATCGGCCGCAGCAAAGCAGGCCAAGATTGACGTGCTGCTTTCACCCCTGGAAACCGCGCCCGCCAGCCCTCCCGTCCCCACAGTGCTTTACACCCTGGGCTTGACGGTATGGCGGGACGAATTGGCCGGCCCCGGCTCCGCGATTAAGGCGGCAAAACGTGCCTGCGCCCAGGCGCGGGCCGTGGTGGTGCCCTCGGAATTCATGCGGCGGAAATGTCTGGAACTCTTCGAATCGCCTCTGGATAAAGGCGTGGTGGCGCATCCGGGCGTGGATGCCGGGTTAAACACCGCGC
The DNA here is from genome assembly GCA_964466925.1 of uncultured Nitrospirales bacterium. Classification (GTDB taxonomy): domain Bacteria; phylum Hydrogenedentota; class Hydrogenedentia; order Hydrogenedentales; family CAILVY01; genus CAILVY01. The sequence goes on along the minus strand of CAYXPO010000048.1, from coordinate 12,184 downwards.
AACCCCGGTTGGTGGATTCTCCCTATATCATGCTGTTCCTGGATTCCGCGGCGGCGCCGTATGTGCCGGCGGTGTGTGCCGCCCTCAAAAAACGGGCCGCCGAGTTCCCCGGCCTTTTGGTTATTGCCGGCCCGCCCCTCCAGAACGAACCCGCCTCCTGGGGGCCCCAGACTATCCGGGTGGAAAAGTACACCCCCGGCGTATTGGCGTCGCTCTATCAGCATTCAGCGGCGTTTTTGTATCCTGCGGTGCATGACGGAAGCGGCCTGCGCGTGCTGGAAGCGCTCCGCGCCGGGGCGATTGTGGTCACCCCCAACACCAACGCGGCCCACGAACTGGCGGGCGACACTCCATTCTTCTATAACGCTTCCAGCGATGCCTCCCTGGTGCAGGCCATGCGCTGGTCCATGGAACAACCCCCCGCCCAGCGAAAACAACGCATCAACCAGGGCCGCACCACCTCCGGAAAATACTCCTGGGAAAAATCCGCCTGGAAACTCCTCGCCGCACTAAAACGATAATGTGTGATTAACCGGCCACAAATGAGAAGGACTCAAGATGCGCCGACATAATCCCCGGCAAATTTATAGTATAGGTGTCCTCATTCAGGGTAACCTCTCAGAGTTGCGCCTTGTTGACCAACGCGGCGCATTCGGGATAGTCCCAGGGAATTTCAGGGTAATTTTGCCACATTTTCACATCTTGAGTAAGCAGGCCGTACATATCGGGACGGCGCTGGTGCATGGTGCGCAGATGCTTGCGTTTCCAGCGGAGTTTGGCCAAATCAATAACGGCGGAGACACAGGCATCCCCCGGCTTTTTGATGCGCGGATGGAGCCGCATCTCCTCGTGTGAGTCTTTATAGTCACCTAATGGTTCAACACAGCCGGGGCCGGCGAAACCGGTGTTATAACCGGCCGTAATCACCCCCCCCACCACGCATCCATAGCAATTCGCGGCGGTAATGCAGTACGCATCCTCGATACTACCGCCCCGCCCATTGATCCATAAGATGATTTCCGCTCCCATATAGGAGGTGCATCCCCACGCTTCAGGAAAATAGCCGTCATAACATTGAAGAATCCCAATCGGGGCGAAATCAAGGTGGAATACCTTGAATTGGCTGCCCAGCACCCCCCTGGCCTCGGAGTCTTCACCGGGCAACGGCGGCCAGAAATGGGGCACGGGCCCGGATGCCGGATGGCTTTTCAGATAGCGGCCTATGAGGAGGCCATCGCGATTCACCACCCACGCGCTGGTGCACCACTGGTCGTTGCCATGGCGTTCAACGCATCCGGCAATGGCGTTAATGCGATGTTCGCGCGCCAGATCAAAGAAGCGTTTCGCCACATCGGCTTCGGGGCTAATCTTGTTTCCCAGGACATATTCGGGAAACACCACCAAATCCGATCCAAGCGCCGCCGCCTTCTCAAAATAGGCAGGCATGCGTTCAATGACGGGGGGCAAGCCGGCGGCATCATTCAGTTGCACCAGTGTAATCCGGGCAATGCGTGCGTTTTGTTCCATTGCGGGCTCCTTCGTGTTGGCTGCCGCGGTCACCGCGGCGGAAGACTCCGAACGGACGGACGAAGTCACACATCCTGCCAGCGGAATGGACAACCCCGCGCCTGTGGTTTCAAGGAACATTCTTCTGTTTATTTGATGATGGTGACTGGACTTTACAGCGTCCGCTTCCGTGTTCATTCATGCGATCCTCCACTGCCGCGATTTTATCGGAAAGGGGGGCGGCCCGCAATATGCTGAACGGCGGAACCGGCTGGTGGGTTGCACTTCGCTTCACCCACCTGCCAGTGAACACAAAAAGATGCACTATTCACCCCGTGGCCGCGGGTATGGTAAGATTAAGGCCATGACGATTCGTATAACCTTAGAAGACCTGTACCTGCCGGTGGCGGACTGTCTGACCGAGGTGCGCGGCGAGATTGGGCGCATCTGGGAAGAAGCGTTGCGGCTGGTGCGGGTGGACGCGGGCCCGATCCCGAAGGCGGGCGGCAAGTTGCTGCGGCCGGCGTTGTGCCTGTTGTCCGCGGGCGCCATCGGCGGCACGGAGTTGAAGCAATACGTCCGGCTGGCGGCGGCGTTCGAGGCGCTGCACATCGCATCGCTGGCGCATGATGACGTGATTGACCGCGCCCTGCTGCGCCGGGGAAATACATCGTTGAACGCCCTGTGGGACAATCATGCAGCGGTGTTGGGGGGCGATTATCTGGTGGCGCGCGCGGTGAACCTGCTGGCCGGGTACAACTCGTGCGCGGTGATTGACAACGCGATTACCTCAGTGCGGCGGATGGCGGAAGGCGAATTATACTTTTTCGGGCGGGACGTAAGCAGTGTGACCCAACAGGAATGCATCCAGTTGGCGGAACAAAAGACCGCCAGCCTGTTCGCGGAAGCTTGTTGCGCCCCAACATTTGTCATAGATCCCCAGCATCATGACGCCCTTCATCAATTCGGGATGGCGCTGGGCGTGGCCTTTCAGATCATTGACGATTTATTGGACTTGACGCAACCGGAAACGAACTTGGGCAAGCCTGCGTGCGGGGATGTGGCCGAGGGAAAATTCACCCTGCCGATTCTGTTCATGCGCGAAATGCTGAATACGGAAGAACTTGCCCGGCTGGAAGCGCTGCGCGGCACGGAACTGAACCTGGAGGATCGTGCGTGGGTTTCGGCCAAGGTGGAATCCACGGGATCGCACGAAAAAACCATGACGGCGGCCCGGGCGTTCATTGACCGCGCCCAAAACGCTCTATTCACCCTTCCCCGGACGGACTACCGTGATTCCATGGAAGGGCTGGCGGAATTTATCCTGGTGCGCCATTCATGAGCGTGTTTCGGGGCATTGGGGTCTTTTTTCTTGCCGGGCTGCTGGCCGGCGTTGCCCATGCCGCGGAGTGGCCCAAATGTGAGGTGGTTTCCGGGGTGAAGGGCGGTCCGGCGATTGTCGTGAACAAACAAATCTACTCCCCCCTCTTTATCTCCCTGAATAATCAGTTCAACCGTGATGAGGTATTGTCGGATGAACTTCACCAGGCCGCCGAAGCCAAAATCCCGTTTTTCAACCTTACCGTAAACACATCCGTCTTGACTTCGGATACTGAAGCCCAGGAGATTCTGGACCGTTTCTGTGGCACGCACCCGGAAGGATATTTTCTCATTCGGACCTGGCTGGGCGCCACGCCGGAATGGATTCAGGAACATCCGGATGAATGCATTACCAAGGCCAATGGGGAGCGAATGGCCTGCGCCTCGCCGTCCAGCGCGCTATGGCGTCAAACCACCGGGGAACTGCTGCGCCAACGCATCAATCAGATTATCCAAGGTCCCCACGGAAACCGCTTTCTGGGCGTGTGTTTGTGTTATATGCAGACCGGCGAGTGGTTCTATGAAGACACCAATGATTTCATGGATTATTCCCCGGCCAATCTTAAGGCCTTTCGCAAATGGCTGCAAAAAAAGTACAAAAAAGCCAAGAATTTACAAGAGGCATGGCTGGACCCGCAGGTAACCTTTGAAAATGCCTCGTTTCCCACGCCGGAAGAACGTGACAGGGCGGTATGGGGTCCGTTCCGAAGCCCACTGCGGCATCGCCGGGCCATGGACATGCAACGGTTTCAACAGGAACTCATTGCGGACACCATCGCGTACTTCGCGCATATCGTAAAGGAAAGCACGCAGGACCGTTCTCTTGCGGGGGCCTTTTATGGGTACACCATGGAATTGAACAACAATGGCCAGCGCGCCCTGGCAAATTCCGGGCATCTGGCGCTGCGGAAATTGCTGGAGAACCCTGACCTGGACCTGTTTTTCGCGCCTTATTCGTATTTCGAACGGGGACTGGGGCAGCCGGGGCATTTCCATAGCCCCATTGATTCCATGGCCCTGCATGGCAAACTGGCCATTATGGAAGAGGACACCTACACCCACCTGAGCATGGCAAAGTCACCGGAGGGGATTATCGCTCCGGGCTGGCCGGACCGGACCGCCACCCCCGGGGAGACCGTGTCCGTTGCCCAGCGGAACATCGGCAATTTCCTTACCCACCGGTGCGGGATGTGGTTTTTTGACCTGCTTGCGGACGGGCGGTGGAATGATTCCGTGTTCTGGGAGTCCATCCCTCTCCTGCGGCGGATGGCGGCGGAAGTGCGCGGCGAAGAACCTTTCGCCCCGGAAGCCGCCTGTGTTGTGGACGAACAGGCCGTGGATTACCTCCGCGCCAGCACCCATCCTCAATTGCTTCATTCCTTGTCCTACTGGCGGTCTGAATTGGACCGTATCGGGACGCCGGTGGGCTATTACCTCCAGAGCGATCTCCAAAAGCTTCCGGCATCCGTCAAAGTGCTGGTGATGGCGAATCCCTATCACATGAATGACAAGGAAAAACAGAGCATCCGCCGATTTTATGATCGGGGCGGCACGGTGATTTGGACCTATGCCCCCGGTATTATGGGACCAGACGGGCCAAACCCCGCCCGGATTACCCAACTCACCGGATTCCCGGTGGAATCGCGCATGGATAACACTCCAATCCAAATCCGCGAAACCTTTACCGGAGAAACCCGCGAAATTGATTCCAGCCCTTGGGACCTCCGTTTTGTCATCGCCGGGGATCAGACCGATGTCATTGCCTGGTACGGACTTAGCAATGAGATGGCCGCCGCCGCGCGGCCAGTCGGGAACGGGGTCTGCATCTATACCACCGTCCCGCGCCTTTCCGCAGGCACCTTGCAGGAGATTTGCCGCCGCGCGGGTGTTCATTTGTACCGGGATACCCCAGGGATGACCGGAGTGGCAGGGCAATATCTCATTATTCACACCGATCATGAAGGAGAATACACCTTTGCCTGGCCCAAACCGGCGCTTGGCGTAATCCGAACGGTCCCCGGCTACCCGAAATCATTGCACTTGGGCATCAATGGAAGCCTGGGGGATATTTTGCCGGGGAAAAGCACGGCTATTTACCGTTTCGAAGCTCCTTGAAACGGTTTTCATCACTCTTCATAACGTGTTGATAAAAAAGTGAATAAAAGGCATGCGGGGGCGTCTAACTCCACGGAAAGTTAAATCAGAAATGGCCGCACAAAAGTATTTCGCTGGAAGCGTGCTTAGGGTATGATAGGATTCCTATGACCGAGCACGTGACAGAAGACCGCATGCCCTCGGGCGCGGCGGCGGATGCCGCACTGGTGGACCGTGCGCGCGCGGGCGATACCGGAGCCTTCGAGGAACTGGTGCGCCGCTACCGGAACGATGTCTTCGCCCTGAGTTATCACTTTCTGCGGAATCGCGAGGAAGCTTGGGATGCGTCCCAGGAGGTTTTTATTAAAGCCTATCATTCCCTTGGGAAGTTCCGGGGGGATGCAAGCTTTAAAACTTGGCTGCTGCGGATCACCGCCAACCATTGCAAAGACCATTTCAAGAAACGAAAGTTGGATACCGTATCATTGGACGAACGCCTGGACGCGGATGCGCCGGGCCTTCCCGCCAACCCGCGCGAGGCGCTGGAATCCGCGGAACTGGGCGCGGCGATTGAAAAGGCGGTGGCGCTGCTGCCGCCGAAACACCGGACCGCGTTCGTGCTGAGGGAGTTTGAAGGAATGTCGTACCAGGACATGGCCGAGGTAATGCAGTGCAACCTGGGCACGGTGATGAGCCGCCTGCATCATGCGCGCCAGAAGCTGCAGGCCACGCTCACCCGCATGGGTATGATGGAGGGTGGATGAATGCTGACATGCCGTTGGGCAAAATGGCTCGAAGCGCACTTTGACGGTGAACGCCCCGCCGAGGACCGGCTGGAGGCGCACCGGGCCAAGTGTCCGCACTGCGCGGCGCGGTGGGCGGAATTGGAACGGTTGCGCGAGGGCGTGGCGCGGATACGGCGGGTCGAGGAAATCGGTGACGCGCAGTTTCCCGCCTTCATGCGGGGCATTCAGGAAGGGCTGGAAGCGCCGGTCCGGGGCCGGGCCACGAGTTTCTGGGCGGTGCTGTCACTGACCATGGCGGCGCTGGTTATATCCTTCGCCACATTTGTGATCTTTTTCGGCGCGCCCGGCGAAGTGAAGGCGACCGAGGTGGAGAAGATGTCCACGGATTTGGAAGGCGCAAAAATCAATGCGTATAGTTCCGGAGACGGCACCACTACAGTGTGGGTGACCATGAGCAAGGAAGATTTGGAGTGAGTGTCCAAAATCCCTATAGCGGTATCCCCCCAAAGAATCTCCCGAGGCACGTGTGTTCCCAAGCACACCTTGGGAACGCATGGCTAGGGTTGGGCATGCTGTGTGTGGGTCTGTTCCTTGCATTGAATGCACATGCGGAAGAACGGGTGACGCTTTCGTTGTGGGCGGCACAAGCCACTCAGGAGGGGAAAACGCCAAAGGAATTTGATCCGGGACTCGAACCCATCAGCAATGCCGTGGCCGATCTTGCCTTCGACACCTACCACAAGCTCCTGGCCGAAAAACGGGCCATTGCGTATAAAAAGGAGACGCCGGTTCCCGTGGAATCGCGCTATACCCTCTTTGTCACCCCGCTCTCCAAGGAATCGGACGGGCGCCTGCGCATGGATATTCGCGTGGAATTGGCCCCGAAAACCGCCGGAGGAACCCCGGTTACAGTCCTCTCCACGCGGTTAATGGCATCGCCGGGGAAACTGGTCAAACTTGGAGGATTCGCCCTGGAAAAAGGCGAACTCATCATCGTCTTCTCCGCCATTCCCTAAAGGGGGATAACGACACTCCGGTCGCGTTCCTCGCCCCGGGTCCATTCTTTTCCGGGGATCAGGGAACGGGCGGCGAACCGCGGGTCGCTGAGGCCACAGGTGTGCACTTCCAAACGGTCCTCGAACACTTTTACATCGCGGTATTCCGAGGGGTACTCCGGCAGCGCGCCCGTAACCACATGCACCAAACCGCAAGTGTTCTCGATATAGTGCATGTGCATGTGTCCGGAAAAAATCGCCTTCACCTGCGGATAATCCCCCAGCAAATCCAGCAGAACGTTCGCATTGTCGAGCGCCCCGCTGTCCTTGCCCCCCGGACGCCGCATCCGCGCGGGAATCGGCACGGCCGGACAATGCACGGCGACGATGGTGGGAAGGGTGTCGTGCAGGCTTAGGTCAGTTTCCAGCCAATCCAACTGATTGGGCGGAATGGCCCAGCGCGCCTTGTCCAGCGTGGAATCCAAATCGGCGGCCACCGAGGCTTCGCTCATGGGGCTTAACGTGCCATCACTCCATTTCCACCACGCATCCATCACGCAGAAATGCAGGTTCTTGTGGGTGAAGGAATAGAACGTGCTGGGTTCCGGCAGGCAGTCGGCAAAAGCGTCAATAAACCAGTCCCGCGAATCTTCCAGCACAAAATCATGATTGCCCCCCATGGGGTAATAGGGAAACCCCAGCGATTCCATCTGATCCCGCGCTTCGAGCATGGCGAGGTGCGTCTGCTTGCTGCATACATCGCCCGTCACCAGGATAAAATCCGGGCGCACCAACGCCAAATCCTTGCGCAGGCAGGCCATCACCTCCGGCATCATGCTGCACAAAAACCGGTTGTTCCATTCACCGTCCCGCTGGCTCGCCAAGTGCGGATCGGACAGATGCACAAAACGCCACATAAAGCATTTCCCAAACCTGATTAAAACGATACCACACTCTTCCGGGGATTGCCAATGGCGGGTGCCGGGTTTGGGGTTTGGGGTGTAGGACACCGATATTCGATACCCAGGCCTCACCTCATTCCTCCCTCAAATTCCAAATATCCCCGCAACCCCTGCTCCTTCTTCCATATTCCATACCTGACACCCAATATCCTTCATAAACCCACACCGAAGGTGTGATAGACAGTAGCCGGGGTGTCGAGTCCCCAAGACCCCCGGAAACATTGCCCCTCCTCCCCAGATCATCGCCCCTGAATGGGTCGAACAAAAATACAGTGAATCCTGGATTCCCGCCTGCGCGGGAATGACGGCGCTGTATGGAACTCCAGCGACTACAATCCCCCTGACTGGCACATCTCCATGAGCGAACTCCTCCGCGCCATCCAACTCTTCCGCCCCCCCGGATACCACCCCTGCATTGACGATAAGGACGGATTCTGTGTGGAAAAAGCTATCAGCCGTCAGCTAAAGCAAAGATTCCAAAGAGAATAAGCCACGGATAAACAGGATGTACACAGATAGGAAAGGATCAGTTGAAGGCCGAATGCCGAAGGATTTCACACAGTGCCACAAAGCCGCAGAGGCCAATGGCTCCGAAAGTTGTTCCGATATCTTCATCCCTACTACTACCTGTCAATTTTTGTATTTTTTCAAAAAATTCTCTCCATGCTTCACATAAATAGCTATGCCGGCATGCAATGATTCGTATCTGTACAAACCTGTGCGATACCGATCTTTCGCGGCTCCGCGCGAGATATTTCTAAAATAATCTGTGCCAATCTGTGTAATCCGTGGCTCCTCTTTCTTGTCCGCGCAAATCGCCAAATTCTCATTATCCGCGTTCCGCATTTGTGTCGCATTCCTCCTTTATTCATCTCTGCGTTGAAAAAAATAAGATGTGTCATTATGAGAGTCTTGTGTACGATACACTCATCGTAAATGAACGAAAGGCAATCTATGACCTCGAAGCAGCGATTTTTAACGGCGTTACGGCGGGAGAAGCCGGATCATTTGCCGGCGACGACACATCATGTAATGCCGTATTTTCTGGATCATTACATGCAGGGTATCAGCGCTCCTGAATTTTTCGATTATTTCGGGCTGGACCCGATTGAATGGATCATGCCGTTGAAGCCGAATACGGAGCGAGGGGAATATTGGAATGAAGCCGTGCCGGGGCAGATTGCTTCGGACTCCTGGCGCGCGGAAGTCCAAACCTATGACGGGGGAAAATATCCGGGGCAACGGGTCTCCATTCATACCCCGAAAGGGGACCTCACCTGCCGGATGGAATTTGATGAAACCACCACTTGGCGGATGGAAAATTTCATCAAGGAGAAACGCGATATTGATTTGATCGCGGAATTCATGACGATGCCGGTCTGCGATGTGGAGGCGGCAAACCGCGCGGCGGAGGGCTTCGGCGAACGCGGCCTGGTCCGGGGCACGATGCCGTGCTTCGAGTTTTTCGGCCAACCGGGTTGCTGGCAGGATGCGGCCTGTCTTGTGGGCATAGAAAAACTGATCATACTGGCGATGGAGGACCCGGAATGGGTGCATGCACTGCTGGGGATTTTGCTGCGGCGCAAGTTGGCCTATGCGCGGTCCATGACCGGGGCGCGGTTCGACGTGAATGAACTCGGCGGCGGGGATGCCTCTTCGACGGTCATCTCGCCGGCGATTTTTGATGAATTCGTGGCGCCGTATGACGCACAGATTATTGCGGCGGCCCATGATTGCGGCCAGAAAATCGCATACCATACCTGCGGCGGGATGATGCCCATCCTGGAAAACATCGTCTCAATGCGGCCGGACGCGATTGAAACGCTCACACCTCCCGGTATGGGTGGCGATATGCGGCTGGCGGAAGCGAAACAGCGGGTGGGAGACAAAGTGTGCCTAATCGGCGGTTTCGATCAGTTCCATTTTTTCAAGGAGTGTACGCCGGAAGCCACCCGCAAGGAAGTCCGGCGGTGCTTCGAAGAAGCAGGGGAAGGCGGCGGGTTCATTCTCAGCCCGTCGGATCATTTCTTCGACGCGGATATCGAACTCATCCGCGCCTTTGCCGATGAGGCACGCAGTTGCGTGTATTAACGGCTACCGTGTGATGGGAGCCGCGCGATCAATGATTTCCTTGAACGCGGTGCCCGGAGGCAGGGTGCCGTATGTCAGGCCGCCGTCCCCATCAAGCCGGGCTGCACAAAAGGCCTCGGAGACACACTCCGGCGCATATTGCAGCAGCAGGGAGGCCTGAAAGGCCAGCGCAAGCCGTTCCAGAATCCGGCGGCCTTGTTTTTCCACATCGGGTTGTTTGGCCAAGGCCTCGAGCAGTCTGGCAAGAAACGCATCGTATCGTTTATCCGCCCCCTTGGCCTTGGCGAGTTCCTGAAGAAATGCCGGGAGAGATTCCGGTTCGCGGGAAACGGTTTTGAAGGCGTCGAGCACAATCACATTGCCGGAACCTTCCCATACGGAATTGACCGGGGCTTCGCGGTACATGCGCGGCAAAATGCTTTCCTCGACATAGCCGCTGCCGCCCAGGCATTCCAACGCTTCGTAGACCATGTTAGGAGCGCGCTTGCAAATCCAGAACTTGGTGATGGCGGTGGCCAGGCGCGCCAGTGGGCGGCACGCTTCGTTTTGGGCCAGTGCATCGTAGAAATGCACCACGCGCATAATCATGGTGGTGGCGGCTTCCGATTCGAGGGCGAGATCGGCGAGCACATTCCGCATGAGCGGCTGGTCCGCGAGCCGCATTTCAAAGGCATTGCGATGGCGGGCATTATGGAGGGCCTGCACCAAGGCCTGCCGCATGATGCCTGCGGTGCCGATGGAACAGTCCAGGCGGGTGTGATTCACCATCTCCATGATCGTCCGCACGCCATGGCCTTCCTCGCCGACCATGCGCGACCAGGTGTCGCAATATTCGACCTCGCTGGAGGCATTGGATTTATTGCCCAATTTGTCTTTCAGGCGCAGGATGTAAAACCGGTTGCGGATCCCGTCGGGCAGCCATTTCGGCACCAGAAAACAGGACAGGCCCTTGTCCGTATACGCGAGGGTCAGGAACACATCGGACATGGGCGCGGAAACAAACCACTTGTGTCCGGTAAGGAAGTATTCCTGACCGGGGCCTTCCGAACCGAGGGGCACCGCGCGGGTGGAATTCGCGCGCACGTCCGATCCCCCCTGCTTCTCCGTCATCGCCATCCCCATGATGCAGCCGGTCTTTTGAGAGGCGGGGATATTGCGCGAATCGTATTGCGTGGACGTGATGCGCGGCAGCCATTCTTGGGCCACCTCGGGCTGCTGTCGTAATCCGGGCACCCCCGCGAAGGTCATGGTCAGCGGGCAACAGCAGCCGGATTCCGCCTGACTCAGCATATAGTGTTTGGCCGCGCGCGCAATGTGCGCCCCGGGCCGGGGATGATTCCAGGGCAGGGCATGCACTTCCGCCTCGACCCCCGCACGCATGCATTCATGCCAGGCGGGGTGAAACTCGACCTCGTCGCGGCGATGGCCGAAACGATCATGGGTTTGAAGCACGGGAAGGACCGTATTGGCAAGACGCCCGTATTCGATATACTCGGCGCTGCCCATCTTCGCGCCAAACGCGCGGATGCCCTCTTCCGCCCAACCGGCCTCTTCGCGCTTCACGGCGGCCTGCAAGGCGGCATCCGATTCGTAAACATTGTAATCGCTCAACGCGGGCGGCTGATTGATCACTTCGTGGGTGGCATACAGGCGGAAAGCATCGTTGACGGCCATCATTCATCTCCTTGCGGACACAAGCGGTCCACAGTTCCAGTCCATGGGACATACGGCAGGCATTGGCGTCATTATATCGGTTTGATCCCATTTGCGCCACTGAACCGCCTGAAAAAGGGTATAATAACAGGTAGTGAATGGACCGGATGATCTTTGTTATGCATGCGAACATAAAAATCATGTTGCATTGCGCCATCCTCATGGCGCTTTCCGTGTGGGCCGCGGCGGATACGTTCACTGTTTCGGGAAAGACGTATACCCATGTCATTGTCCGCGAAGGCCAGTCCTTGTATTATGTGCAACAGCCGGACGAGGGTACGGTGATGGTGGTGCCCAAAGGGGAGGTTTCCCCGGAGGGTGTTCAAATCAGCCCGGATCCGGCGGAGCGAGAAGCCTTGTTGGCGCGATGGAAAAAGGTTCGGGATCAGCACCAGGGAATCGTCGAAAACAGCAGCCTCTCCCCCGCTCCTTCCATTCCTCCTGTTGAATCGCCAGCGGCCCAGAATGCCGCCCCGCAAAAAACCGAATCAAAGATACTGCGCCTGTCGGGCGATGCCTCCGCCGCCCAAGACGTTTCGCGCGGCACATTACCCTTCATCAAACTGAATGATGTCCGGCTGGGCGATGCATTGAAAGCCATTTTGCGTTCACTCAACCTGGACTATCGCGTTCAGGACAACGTTATTTTCATCAGTTCCCCGGAACGCCTTCGCACGGAAACGTGGGAAGCACTGGA
>CAYXPO010000047.1:0-14064 GCA_964466925.1 uncultured Nitrospirales bacterium | reverse complement strand
CGGCGTCATCGTGAACGCCAACGTGCCTTTGCGAAGCGCCGCCTTGATTTCCTCCGTGGAAATCGGCTCTTCCGCCAGATACTTCTCCGTCAGCCGGTCATCCAGATTCGCCGCAACCTCCACCAAGTGGTGGTGCCAGAGTTCCTCTTCCTCGGCGAGTTCCGCGGGAATCGGTTCCACAACCTGATTGCAGCCGACCTCGTCGCTGTCCCAGGAGACCATTTGCATGGTCACCAGATCGATCACGGCCCGAAACTGGTCTTCCTGGCCGACGGGCAACTGGAGGGGCACGGGATTCGCGCCCAACCGGGTTTCCATGGTGTGCAAGGCGCGGTGAAAATCCGCGCCGATGCGGTCCATCTTGTTAATGAACGCAATGCGAGGCACATGGTACCGGTCGGCCTGACGCCATACCGTCTCGGATTGGGGCTGGACACCCGCCACAGCACAGAACACGGCCACGGCGCCATCCAACACCCGCAGGCTGCGCTCCACTTCCGCAGTGAAGTCAATATGACCCGGGGTGTCAATGATGTTGACGCGGTGGTCACCCCACTCGCACGCTGTGGCGGCGGAGGTGATTGTTATACCGCGCTCCCGTTCCTGCTCCATGTAATCCATGGTAGCCGCGCCGTCATGGACTTCGCCCACGCGGTGCACCCGGCCGGAGTAGTACAAGACACGTTCGGTAACGGTGGTCTTGCCGGCATCGATGTGGGCCATGATGCCAATGTTTCGGATTCGTTCTAGCGGCCAAACTCTCGGCACAACAGTCACCTTTCAGGTAGAGCATGCGCCGGGGCTGGGCCGTCCACCCATTGGCTTCGGGACCCTACATTCGCTCTGATTCAACTTTCCGAGTCGAAACAGAGGCTATACGCCCATCCGGACGGTGTGCCCGGCGCGCGCATAACGCTCAGTCGAATATCGTTAAAACACGCCTCATAATCACAATTAGTACCGGAAATGGGCGAACGCCTTGTTGGCTTCCGCCATCCGGTGCGTGTCGTCTTTACGTTTTATCGTGGACCCCTGGCGGTTGTAGCAATCCAGCAATTCCGCCGCCAGGCGCTGTTCCATGGTTTTCTCCCCCCGCTTGCGCGCAAACTCGATTACCCAGCGGAACGCAATCGCGGTCCGGGTGGCCGGGGCGATTTCCACCGGCACTTGATAGGTGGCGCCGCCCACGCGCCGCGACTTCACGTGCAACAGGGGCTTGGCATTTTCTATGGCCGCCGAGAACACCGCCAAGGGGTCCTCATTCGGGAATTTCTCTTTTAACACGGCCAGAGCGCCATACACAATATGTTCCGCCACACTCTTTTTCCCGCACACCAGAATCGTATTCACAAATTTGGTGACGAGCTGGCTGTTATACTTCGGATCCGGCAGCGTTTCGCGTTTCTGTACTTCGCGTCTTCGGGGCATGGTCTATTCCACCTATTTCTTCGGCCGTTTTACGCCGTATTTTGATCGGCTTACCCAGCGTCCCATATGCACTTTCTTGCCCCCGTCGTCCTTTAACGAGGCCGTGCCGCCGCAATCGCCCGTCGCGTCCAACACCCCGCGAATCAGATGGTAGCGCACGCCCGGAAGGTCCTTCACACGGCCCCCGCGAATCATCACCTGGGAGTGTTCCTGCAGATTATGCCCCACCCCGGGGATATACACCGTCACTTCCATTCCGTTTTTCAGGCGGACACGCGCCACTTTGCGCAACGCCGAATTCGGTTTCTTCGGCGTCATCGTGTACACACGCGTGCACGTGCCCGACGCTTGCGGACACGCCTTCAAGGCCGGACTCTTCGTCTTCGACGTCTTTGCCCGGCGGCAGTCTCGTACCAGTTGGTTTATCGTTGGCAAAACAATCTTCCTCGTGAACGGTGGGTTTCACAGGACGGGGATATCCCGCTCCAAACAACGGCCCACAATCCTATCATACTTCCAGACGGATGTCAAGCACTTGTCCGCCGGCCCAATTCCCAACTTCCTCGGGAACCCTTACACCATACAGAACCGGCGTAAATGGAGCGGTAGTATTGCATTTTTCCGCCCCCCAAGTCAAACACACCGCACCCGCCCCCAAAACCTCCGGTTTATTGCCGTTATTCCGTGGAAAACTTGGCGCCGCCTGACCGCACTCAAAAACCAAGGCTCCTTCATTGTGTAATGTGGCACGGACGCGTGCGCGCCCTCTCAGTACGTTATCTGTACCCCAAATATAAATTAGTGATCGACCTGCTGTGATTCACGGTATCCCGAACCCTGTTCACCAACGTGAAGAGGGTGATCACCCCTCACGCCTCACCCCCCTCTTGCCCTCCCATCGGAACGCCCTTCTGTCCGGACGATGGTCTCGATTTTTCATCGACTGCTGAAGAAAATGCAGCATCTCGTGGGAATTGCTGAAATTCCCATTCTCCTGAAGCGCCCCCTCGATGCGCAGCGTCATGAGCGGATGGCTGGTGACCACCCCGGGGTGCCGTTCCAACACCACATGGCATCCCGCCGCTTCATCCCGTGTGTAAAACTGCTGTACGCCGTGATCAAATGCACGGGAAAGCGCCTGGCAAAAGGGCTCATACTGGTCCTCGGCCACCATGGCCAGAAAATAGTCCCGCCCGAGGTATCCCGTGCACGCTTCCCACGGGCCTTGTTGTTTAATCGTTTCCTGCAGAAGTTGCGCGAACCAGCGCACCAGCCGCAACCCCTCCCCCGCCCCTTTTACCGCGAGAAACGGCTCATAATTGTCAAATGCCATATAGCACAAGGCAAACCGTTCCTTTCGGAAAATCTTATGGTCCACTTCCCGCTCCATTCCTTCCATCGCCAACAGCCCCGTGTCAGGATGCACGCGCTTAATTCGCGCCGTCAATTCCTCCAGCGCCTGCAGCTTGTCCAATAACTCCTTCAGTGAAAAAGGCTTCAAGAGGTAACTGTCGCCCCCCTGTTTCAAGGCATGTTCCACCTCCGGCGCGTCCCCCATGCAGGAGGCGAAAAGAATGGGAATCTTGTACAAACCCGAATCCGCGCGTATAGCCCGCGCCAACGGATATCCCCCGCCATCCGGCATCATCACATCCAGAATAATGATTTCCGGCATCACCGAATGCATTTTCACCAGTGCCCCGGCCACCCCACCGCTCCAAGTCATTTCATAGTCATACGGCAACAAGGCTTTCGCCATCATCTGCAGCATCGCCACGTCATCATCCACAGCAAAGAGGGTTTTCATGTGTCTTCTCCTCATGCAGGTCCAGTGCGCCATGGGCGCGGCTCTTGGGCAATGTAAAATAGAACGTGGCCCCTTGTTCCGGTTCCGCCGAGGCCCACATGCGCCCGCCATGAAGCTGTACAATCCGGCGGCAACTGCTCAACCCAATCCCCGACCCGTGAATGGAAACCGAATTCCCCGAACGGTAAAACATCGTGAATATCCGCTCCGCATCTTCCCGGGCAAATCCAATGCCGTTGTCCGACACTGAAAAACACCACTCTTGCTCCGACTCCTCCACGGCTATCGCTATGCACAGGCGGTTCCGGTTGCAGTACTTCAACGCATTGTCCAACAAATTGGTGAAGAGCGACGAAAGCAGCGCCGGGTTGCCCCGCACCACCGGCAACGTTGCCAGTGTGACATAGCCGTTTTTCTCCTCGATCTGCCGGTGATAGTCCACCAACACGTCCTGCACCACCTTATTCAGGTCCACCCGGTGGTCCAGGGCGCGCTCCGCATCAATCCGGGAATAGGTCAACACCCCGTTCACCATCTCCTGAACCCGGTGCACCGTTTGAATCGCACGGTCCACGAACAGCATCGCAAACGGATCATCCCCATGCGTCCGCACCGACTCTTCATACCGCAGCATTTTTTCCATGCAGTGCCGCACCGTCCGCAGCGGCCCCTGGATATCATGCGCCACAATCTCCGCAAACCGCGCCAAATCCCGGTTGCTCCGCTCCAGGGCCTCGGTCCGTTGCGCCACCCGCACCTCCAATTCCGCGTTGATTCGCATCAACTCCGCTTCCGCCTGCTTGCGCCGCGTTATATTGCGCACCGCTACCAACCGGCACGGCTTTCCCAGGAACGAGTGCTCCCGCACCCGCACCGTCACGGCAAGCTGCGTCCCGTCAGGCCGGTACAGATGCGCCTCCACCGCATTGTCCTCCCCCGTCATCGTCGTTAACACGTTCAGCATGCGCTCCTGAAAAAAGCTGCTTAACGCCGCGCCAACGACCTCATGCTCTTCCACGCCAAACAAACGCAAGAATGAATGGTTGACCTCAAGAATGCGCTGCCCATCATGCACCAAAACCCCCTCAAACACCGCATCGAAAAGACTCTCCAGTTGTTGCGTACGCTCGCGCAGCGACTGTTGAATCCGGAAGTTGTTGACCGCATACCGCAACGAACGTTCCAGCAACACGGGCGTCAGCTCGCTCTTGTCCAGAAAATCAAATACACCCCGCTTCAGGGCTTCACGATCCACGTCCGGGCGCCCATACTCCGTCAACAGGATCACCGGATAACACCTCGTCAAGTCCGGCATGGCATCCAGCATAGCCAGCCCCGTCTCGCGGCTCAGGGAATAGTCCAGCAAGATTACATCATACGGGCGCTTCACAAGATAGTCATGGGCTTCGGCAGGCGTCTTCGCCCCATCGAAACCAAATACCCCATTCCCCCGCTGCGACAAATACTTCCGCACCAAATCCTGCTCGTCTTCACTGTCATCTACGAGCAATACCCAAATTTCCTCCCGAGCATTCCCCATGGCATCCCATTCCCACATTGTTCCGGCCAAGCACCCTCCTGCCCGGCCCTGCTATACCGTAGGTCTTTCTCTCCCGCTTCAGAATGTACGCATCATTTTACCACTCATCTAATAAAAATGTAAATACCTATTTCCCAAAAAACCCGCCGATACCTAACTTCCCTGTTTGCAACATGTTATCAACTTGACCCGAAGACATTGTCACAGCGTATCACTTTTGGGAATCGTAAAAATTGCGTGCCGAAACCTTTGTATGTTACAGTATTAGATATCATTACGACGCATATTGGCTTTTGGGGACGATGCATGAGCATCTGGGCACGAACACTTGTTGTCATCATTACACTGAGTCTTATCCTGTTGACAATATCACTCCTGTTGACGGCATGGGAACATGCCGGCATGGAGAAAGTGCTGGCGAACCGTCAGGACGAGTTGCATACCCTGTTGTCGAACAGCATTACGATGTGCGGGAAATCCCTGCATACTTTCGCCTACGACTATACCTATTGGGATGATCTGGTGGCTTTTATGCAGACGGGGGATCCGGTATGGGCCAAGGAAAACCTGGTGAGTTCGATGGAAACGTATGAGGCATCGGCCTTGTGGATTTATCGTACCGACTATACCCTGCAGTACTCCATCACAAGCGACGGAGAATCAGCTCCGGAGATACCCGGCATCACCCGTCTGCTTCCCGGGCTCTTTGAGCAGCAGCGGCTTCTCCATTTCTTTTTCCCGGCTCCCCAAGGATTACTGGAAGTGTGCGGCGCCTCCATTCATCCCACCGCGGACAAGAATAGAATCACTCCGCCCCAAGGGTACTTCATCGCCGGCCGGTATTGGGACACCGAGTACCTGTCCACCCTGACCAGCCTCACCGGAGGCCATATTATACTGTCCAACCAACCTCCTCCGGCGCCCGAAAAACCGCATCATGCCTTTATAAACGGTGAATATGTCATACACAAGGAACTCCCCGGATCGGATGGCCTGCCCGCCGCTTGGGTGGCCGCTCACATTCCATCTCCCGCGGCCGCCAACTACATTCACAACCTATGGTGGTCTATCGGCCTCAACGCCGGTTTGCTCACCGTCATTGTGGGCTTGGTGTCCTTGATTCTCTACTTTTGGGTGGTCCGTCCCTTGCGCCTCATCCGTTCCACCCTGAATTCCGGAAACACCCTGCCGCTCACCCGCATCGAATGGATCAGCACGGAATTCACGGATATCGCGGAGGTGATACGCCGTTCCTTCCAGCAACAACACCAATTGCAAAATGAAATTCAGGAACGCACCCGAACCGAGGCCCGCCTCGCCCAGCGCAATGCCTTCATCGAATCCGTGCTCGACAACCTTCCCTTGGGCTGCAATGTTTTCCGCGCTTCCGACCTGTCCCTCCAGTTCATGAACCGGAAATACGCGGAACACTGCGGATGGCCCTTGGAGGCGATCACTTCCTTTGACGATTTCGTCCAAAAGGTGCTGCCCGGGGGGATGCGCAACGCAGTCGCCCAGGAAATATTGAAAAAGCTTGAAACCCTGGAGAATGAGAGTCTAAATCTGGAAGAAATCGAAATTCGCACCCAAAACGGTGAACAGCGCTTCATCAGTGGAGAGGTGTTCAAAATACCCGGCCAAGACCTGGTTATCACCCTCCTGGACGATGTCACGGACAAGCTTAAAACAAAAGAAGCCCTGCTCCTGAATGAAGCCCGGATGGAGGCGCTTCTTAAACTCAATCAGATGTCATTCGATTCGATCAATGCCATCGCGGAGCATGCGATGGAGGAAGCGATTCAACTTACGCAAAGCGCGCTCGGCTTTGTGGCCTTCGTTAATGAAGAAGAAACGGTGCTGACCATGTATGCGTGGTCAAGGAAGGTTATGGAAGAATGCCGCATAGACGGCAACCCCCTTGTGTTTCCCTTGGAAAAAACCGGATTATGGGGGGAAGCAGTGCGGCAACGGCGTCCGATTGTCATCAATGACTACACAGCACCCAATGCCTTGAAAAGAGGGTATCCGGACGGACATGTGGAACTCTTGCGGGTTGTCAGCCTCCCCATCTTTGACGCGGGCCACATTGTAATTGTCGCGGGACTGGCCAACAAACCCAACGACTACAATGACTCGGACATACGCCAGCTTACGTTGCTGATGGAGGGCATGTGGCGCATCATCCAGCGCAAACAGGCCGAAGACCAATTGCACTGGCAATCCTCGCTGAATGCCGCGTTGGCGGATTTGTACGAACCCCTCACCTCGCCCTCCACCTCGATTCAAGAAACGGCCAAGTTGATTCTCCATTACGCGCGGGCATTGACCCAAAGCCCCGATGGATTCGTTTTTGAAATACATCCCGTTTCCGGCATGATTCTGGACCATGCCGTAACCGAATTGTTTGAGAAGAATTCACAGGGCACCTTTGAACGGATAAAATATGCGCTTTCGAGCGGATTCAATGGAACCGGGAATGGGAAAGAGCCTCTCGTCCCATTCTTCCAATCCGGTTTCTTCAAAAACGACTTGTCGGCCCTGGCGGATGCTTTAGGCGCCCCGCCCCTGCAACCACCCCTCCAACGCC
Source organism: uncultured Nitrospirales bacterium (assembly GCA_964466925.1). Classification (GTDB taxonomy): domain Bacteria; phylum Hydrogenedentota; class Hydrogenedentia; order Hydrogenedentales; family CAILVY01; genus CAILVY01. The sequence continues at coordinate 6,702 of CAYXPO010000047.1, read as the reverse complement.
TGTTGATCGTGCCCATTGTCCTCGAGGGGAAGCATGCCGGCACCATTACCCTGGTGAACAAGGACGGGGACTATACCGGTGCCGATCTCCATGCCGTGCAGCGGCTCGCGCAATTCTTCGCCCTGACCATCCAGCGCAAACGGATCGAGACCGACCTGCGCCGCTTGGCCGCAGCCATTGAACAGGCCTCGGAAATTGTGGTCGTCGCCGGCGTGCAGGGGGAAGTCCAGTATGTCAATCCCGCCTTTGAACACGCCACCGGGCAGGCCCGCGATGACGTGCTCGGGGAATCCCTGTGCGCCGTGTTGTCCGGGGATGCCTCCAAGCATGCCGCCTTGTGGCAGGAGATGCAGAACGCCCTCCGGCAAAGTGGAGGATGGTTCGGCCTTTTGACCAACCAAAAACAGAATTCCGCGCTATTGCGCCTCGAAACCGTTGTCTTCCCCGTGCAAGACGACTTTGGCGCCATGACCAACTTTGTGGCAATCTCCCGCGATATCACCCGTGAAACCGACCTCCAGGAACAATTGCGCCAATCCCAAAAAATGGAAGCCGTCGGTCAACTCGCGGGAGGCGTCGCCCATGACTTTAACAATCTGCTTCAGGTGATTACCGGATACACCGATCTGGCCTTGGCGTCCGTCGAGTCCGAGAGTCTGGCCGCGCAGAGCCTCCAGGAAATTCTCAATACCTCCGAGCGCGCCCGCGCCCTGGTGAATCAATTGCTGTTGTTCAGCCGCCGGCAAGTGCAACAACCCAAGAACATCAACTTGCGTGAAACCGTCGAGAGCGCCATGAAACTGCTGGGACGCGTCATTGGCGAACATATCGAACGCGTATTTAACGGGTGTGACGATGTAAAACCCGTCCGGGCCGATCCCAACCAGGTGCTCCAGGTGCTCATGAATCTGTGCGTGAATGCCCAAGACGCCATGCCCAGGGGCGGGCGCCTCACCATTTCCGTGTATGGCGCGGAATTTGATGAAGCTTTCTGCACGGCGCATCCTTGGGCCAGGGAAGGCGAGTTTGCCGCCTTGTCCGTGCAAGACACCGGCCTTGGCATGACACCTGAAATCAAGGCGCATATTTTCGAGCCGTTCTTTTCCACCAAGGAAGTGGGAAAGGGAACCGGTCTCGGCCTCGCCACCGTCTATGGCATTGTCAAGCAACATGACGGGCTCCTGCACGTGGAAAGCGAACCGGACAAAGGCTCCACCTTCTTTGTGTATCTGCCGGTGGCTCACGATGTGCTTGCGGACACTACCGGAAAATCCGAACATCCGGAGTCGCTTGACGGAAAGGGCGAAACCATCCTGTTGGCGGAAGACGAAGAAAACGTGCGCTATTTGACCACCCGCATGTTGCGCAGCAAAGGATACCGCCCCATCATGGCGCGCGACGGAGAGGAAGCCATCCAGTTGCTGCATCAGCACATCGGCGAACTCAAACTGGTCGTGGTGGACGCCGTTATGCCCAAAAAGAGCGGACGCGACGTGTATGACGCAGTCCGCGCCTCCCGGGCCGACCTGCCCGTCCTCTTCGTCAGCGGATACAGCTATGATGTCCTTGAAGGAGGTTCCAAACTGGTGAATGCCGCCCTCCTCCCGAAACCCTTCCGGCCTCAGGAGCTTCTGCTCAAAATCCGGGAAATGCTTGATCAGGGTCCCGCACAACCCACGGCATAACCCCATATATCAGCGCCCCGCGCTATGCCATATAATTCAAGACGGCATCCGCCGCCTGTCCGAACCGTCCATCCGACCACCGGAACGAGGCTATCTGCGCCAGCCAATTACCGCCCTTTGCCGCCTGATTGACATTCCGGTACCCCAGGCTAATTTCGGAAATGCCCGCCTCCTTCAATCCGATCAACTCCCCTTCCTCCTGAAGGCCATTGCCGTTGTCCCGGAACAGCACCAACTTGCTGAAATCCCTGTCCAAGCTGTTAATCACCCCGTCGTGATTGGAGTCCAGCTTGCGCAATTCCTCATACCCGTTTGCCGCGCCGTTCTGATCCCCAAACAACTCTTTCCCGCTCGTAATCCGTCCGTCGCCATCGCGATCCAATGCAAGAAACGCATCACCGCCCGTGACAAACGCCGTGCGTACCATTTGACCGCTCCCCGTAATGTCGAATTGCGCCCCCCCCTTGTAATGCGTCAATTCAATGCCATCCCCATCCAGGTCAAACGTAATAGGGTCCGACTGCTGGACTTCTCCCTGATTCACGGCGAATTCGAGGGAAAATTCAAACTCCATCTGGATGGTAAAACGGATACTGGAGGATTGGGAAACGGTTCCACCTGCATTTGAAGGAAACATTGGGAAAAAGCTGTTGCCGAACCATTGTTCCATCATCTGCTGAAACAATGCCGAAATCCGATCCTGAAAATCCCCCAAGGAGGAACCATCGAACATGGACAGGAACTCACTGAATAACGCATCGCCCGCCTCTAAAAGTTGCTTGGCAAAGCCGATCAACTGGTCCATGAAATCACTCTGGTCCTGGCCCGCCTCCGATACATTTGCGAATCCGTTCAATGCGGAACCGGAAATGCTCATGGACGCGCTGAAGCGCATCGCCACCTGCCTGCTGGCCTCCATATAGGATGTTTGTTGGGCGCCTTCAAGGCCCTCCCCCACCGCCTGCGTGCGCCGGCTGAAACGGGCCAATTCCTCGATGCGGGTCTCGTTGAAAAAATCAAAGGTCATTTGTTGAAGTTGGGCGGCTTGAGACTCCCCATCGTCTTCCAAACGCGTCACCGCCGTCTGTTGATACATGGAAGCCGCCGCAACCCGTTGGTAAGTCATGCGTTGGAACGCCTCCTCCACCAGCGCGGCTGGGTCCAGCCCACTGCTCTGCGTGTCATTGGAAAGCCCCGCTGGCAAAGATTCCCCGGCCTTTGGGGGTTGAAGAAGCAGGGGTTGAAAGGAGCGTTTGTCAAAAAATGGCGTTATGGCGGCCAACGCAGCTGTACCCATTGTCTTTTCCTCCGGGCATTTGGAGACGCCTCGGTGATGAATCCGTCGCAGGTCTAATTATCGGCAAAGCAAAGAAAATCCTTAACCGCTTCCTGTATAATCCCGCCTGAATGAACAACCATCCGGAAAGTAAAATGAATAAAACAACCATCTTGTACGCAATAGTGTTGATAGGGGCCATCGCCCTTTCCTTTTTCATGGGTTTAGGGGACGCCCCCCTCTTCAACAAAGACGAAGGGGCGTTCTCCGAGGCCACCCGCGAAATGATGGCCAGCGGCAACTACATCATGACTTACCTCAACGATGAGCCCCGCTACGACAAACCCATCCTAATCTATTGGTTCCAGGCGGTCAGTGTCGCGCTCTTTGGGCTTAACGAATTTGCCTTGCGCCTGCCTTCCGCCCTTGCGGCCGCGCTCTGGGTTTTTGTCACCTTTCTCTTCTGCCGCAAGTTCTGGGACGCCGAGAAGGCCTTTCTCGCCGCCTTCTTCCTGGCCACCGCCGCCCAAGTCAGCATGATCGCCAAGGCCGCCATCGCCGACGCCCTCCTGAACTGCATCCTCGCCATCACCATGTTTTGCATTTACCTTTATTACGAAACCGGCAATAAGAAATCCATCTACGCCAGCTTCGCCGCCATGGCCCTCGGCATGCTCACCAAAGGCCCGGTCGCCCTCCTCATTCCCTTCGCTGCCAGCTTCCTTTTCTGCTTGTTCCAAAAAGACCTCAAGCGCTGGTTCAAAGCCATTACCAACCCCATCGGCATCTTCATCTTCCTCCTTATCGCCGCCCCCTGGTACCTCCTTGTCATCCATGACCAAGGCATGGGATTCATCAACGGATTCTTTATGGACCAGAACGTCAAACGCTATGGCGGCTCTCTTGAACACCACGGCGGAAGCCTCGTCTATTTCATCCCCGTCATTCTCCTGGGAGTCCTCCCCTACACCACCCTCCTGCTGAAAAGCCTCCGTGATGCCCGCGCCTCTTTCACCCCCCCCCTCACCCAATACATGCTCCTGTGGTTCGGCTTTGTCTTTGTCTTCTTTTCGCTTTCGGGAACCAAACTGCCGCATTACATGATTTACGGGTACACCCCCCTCTTCATCCTGATGGCCCTGCAAGTGGACCGTGTGAAGCGGGATGCCTGGCTGGTTCTGCCACCCATTCTGCTCTTCGCCGCGGCACTCGCCACGCCCTGGGTGTTGCCCGTGATCGCGAATCGTGCCAAGGACCCATTCATCACCGCACAGTTGAACGCCGCCCTCGACGCATTCAGACATGTGCGCGTGGATCTGTTGGCCATGTTCCTGATCCTGCTGGCCATCGGGCTCACACCCAAACTCTCCCGCACCTTCCGTCTCGGATTCATGGGCCTGATCACCATCATCATCGTTAATTTTATCGGCGTGTCCCTGGTCGGACAGGTCATGCACCAGCCCGTGAAGGAAGCAGGCCTTATCGCACGCCAGCAAACCGGGCCTGTCGTCACCTGGGAAACCAAACAGTGGGAACCGGGATTAGTATTCTACATGCAACGATTCACCGAAAAACGCTGGCCCATGAACGGCGATATTATCTTCACGAAATCACACATCCTCCCCAATCTCGCGGAGGCGGATATCTTGTATGAAAAGAACGGCTTTGTGCTGGCCAAAATCCGCCACATACACGGCACATGAGGCGCGGCCGCATGTCAACACATGGCGTCGGCGCCCGCATCTTTCAACCACTGGCGCCAAACAACCCCTGCTTTAATAGAGCTTGGCGGCACACTATAATGGGCCATCGGAGATTTCGCTCTTGGACGGGCCCGGACACCTCTGCAAAACTGCGGTAATGGGAGAAGTGATTCCATGAACTCAATGGTTATGGAGACGGCCGTAATCCTCCTCTTGATTCTATGCAATGGCATTCTTGCCATGACGGAAATGTGCCTCGTGGCCTCGCGCAAATCCCGGTTGGAACAACGGGCCAGCAGCGGGAAAAAAGGGGCCGCGGTTGCGGTTGAATTGCTGGAGAACCCCACTCGTTTCCTATCCGCGATACAGGTGGGCATTTCCCTTGTCGGCATCCTGACCGGCGTTTTCGGCGGGGCCACGATTGGCGAAGAATTGGCAAAATTATTCAGCCTGCACGAATCGCTTGCCCCTTATGCGGAAACGCTCAGTATCGCCTGCGTGGTCGTGGCCGTAACCTATTTCTCCGTGATTCTTGGCGAACTTGTTCCAAAACGCATTGGATTGAGCAATCCAGAGGCTCTGGCCTCTTTAATGGCAATCCCCATGCGGTGGATAACAACGGTACTTGGCCCGGTGGTGGGCATCATGGGCAAGTCAACAGAATTTGTGCTCCATCTTTTGCAAATCCCCATGACGAGAAAAACCACGGTGGTGGAGGAAGAAATTCGTTCTCTCTTGAGAGAAGGGACCTTGTCCGGGGCCTTGGCGCATGTGGAAAAACAGATGGTCGAACGGGTGCTCCGGCTGGGAGACCGTCTATCAGGGTCCATTATGACCCCCCGGACAGAGATAATATGGCTTGACCTCGGCGCTCCGCTTGATATGCTCATGGAAAACATCCGGTCCTCTCATCACACCCTATATCCCGTGGGCCAAGGGAAAATTGATAATATACGCGGATTCATCCGCGCCAAGGACATCCTGACAGCCATGGTCGAGGGAACGCCTCCCGATATCGCGGTACTCATGGAGCCCGCCGTCTTCCTTCCTGACACAACCACGGTTCTTGACGTGCTGGAAACCTTGAAGGAGAAACATCTCCCCGTGGCATTTCTTGTGGATGAGCACGGGGGAATTGACGGCATGATTACGCTTAGCGACGTTTTGAAAGCCATCGTGGGGCCGTTGCCTGAGCATGGCATCGTTGGACCCGCAGCAATACATAAGAGAGACGACGGCTCCCTATTGCTTGACGGATTGCTCAGCATAGACGAATTCAAGAGCCTGCTGGCCATCCCCGAGCCGGAAGACGATGATCCCGAGGATTACCTTACCCTCGGAGGATTCGTCATGAATAAGCTGGAGCGTGTCCCGGTCGAGGGCGATAGTGTTGAATGGCGCGGTCTTCGGATTGAGGTCGTTGATATGGATGGAAACAGGGTGGACAAGGTGCTCGTACAGACCTTACCGGAACAGCCAAATGTCCGCGGAAATGAACGCAAACCAGGAGGAATGACGGATTGAATCTCACTCTGTTCCATTTTGTCAACCAGCAATTCCGCTTCCCTTTCCTGGATGCGATTCTCCCCGTCTTTTCCGACAAAGACTACATCGTCATCCCCTTCATCGCCATTGCCATGGCCTGTTTCGCGTGGGGGCGGCGCATTCACCGTCTGGCCATCGTGGCCCTCCTGATCGCCATCGCCATCACGGATTTCGGGTCCGAGAAATTTGTCAAGAAACTCTTCAAAGAACCCCGCCCGTACGCCGCCCTGCCCAACGTGAATGTCTACCGGGATGATACGTGGTTTGTCTATGAACAGGGCTGGGCGAATTTCGACCGCCGGAGTTCCAACGCCTTTCCCAGCACCCACGCCGCCAATATCGCTTCCGCCGCCGTCATTCTCGGCATCCTGTCCCCCCCCACGCTCTGCGCCACCCTCCCCCTGGCCCTTCTGGTCGGATGGTCCCGCATCTATACCGGACACCACTACCCCGTCGACGTTCTCGGCGGGTACCTCTGGGGCATTCTCTGCGG